>JAQGIJ010000315.1 GCA_028291285.1 Phenylobacterium sp.
AGACCAACGATACCGGCGTCCTGGAGCGCAACGTGCCAATTGCGCGCGGCCGCGGACGTGATCTTGCTGAAAGATGGCCTGAAACGGCAGAAGGAACCGCCCGCGATCGCGCTGCTTCGAGCGGCGAGAACCGGGCGGGTCTCCTTTGCGGATCCGGTCGGGCCGGAGAGCACCGCTCCCCTTTCGCGAATGGCCGGAGCCACGGCGCGTGCTCAGAACCAGGCGCGCAGCCCCACGACGAAATTCTTGCTCTCCGGATTTTCGCCGGCAAGCCGCGCATAGTCCGCCGTCTTGCCGAACCGGCGTTGGTAGGAAACCCCGATATAGGGCGCGAACTCGTGCCGGATCTCGTAGCGAAGGCGCAGGTCCAGGGCCGCGTCAGAGAGCCCGGACCCAGTTGCAGTTTGCCGGGAGTTCTGCGCCGCCAGATTGATTTCGGCCCGCGGCTGCAGGACCAGGCGCTGCGTGAGCCGCAGGTCGTAATAGCCTTCAAGGCGGGCGAGAACCTCGCCCTTGTCGGACAGGAAGACGGCCCCCTGCACGTCGAACCAATAGGGCAGGAGCGACTGAGCGCCGAGGGTCAGATAGGTGCGGGCGCGCGGCGCAAAGTCCTGTCGCACGCCGGCCTGCAGGTCGACGTAGGGACTGACGGCGCGCGAGTAGAGGACCTGCAGCTCGGCGCTGTCCAGGCCGTCCCGGCGCGTGCCTTCCCCTTCGCTGGTGGCGACGAAGCGGTTGATGGCGCCGCCGTACCAGGCCTGGCCCTCCCAGCGATAGCCGCCGCCGGAGCCCGCCTGATACTCGGCTATGTTGGCCATGACCTGGTAGGCGGTCCCCCCGCCATGCTCCATCCTGAGCACGCGCCGGGAGGCGGCCATGCTGGCGGGGTCGTAGTCGCGATCCGCGGCATGGTCCCTTGGCGCCGGAGGCGGCGGGGCTTGCGGGATCGGGGCTTCGGGTTGCTCCGGCATCGCCATGCCAGCCATGCCTTGCCCCGCTGGCGCCGCGCTGGGCGCCGGCGGCGGCATGTTCATCCCCGGCATGGCGGACATGTCGTGTTCGGCGTGCGGATTTGCGGCCGGCGGCTTGGCGGGGTGTTTCCTGGCCTTGGGTTTCGCCGCGGGTTTCGCCGCGGGCATGCTCATGCCGGGCATGTTCGGGTCCATCGGCTGAGCCGCGGCGGGCGCGCTCCACAGGACCGGAAGCAGCGCGATCAGCGCAATCCGGCTCATGTCGGCCCTCCGTCGAGCGGCCGCACGGCGAACACCTGAAACATGCCGGCGTGCATGTGGTAGAGCATGTGGCAGTGGAAGGCCCAGTCACCCGGGACCGGCGTGAAGTCCCAGGAGACCTTGCCCCCGGGCAGGACGGTGATCGTGTGCTTGCGCGGTCGATGACCCTGCGGCGCGCCCTGGACGACATCGAAGAAGTGGCCGTGCAGGTGGATGGGGTGGGCCATCATGGTGTCGTTGATCAGCGTCACCCGCACCCGCTCCCCCTTGCGGAAGGCGTAGGGCTTGGTCGTCTCGCTGAACCTCTCCCCGTCGAAGCCCCAGATGAACCGCTCCATGTTGCCGGTAAGGTGGATGTCCAGCGCCCGCGTTGGCGTCCGCGGGTCGGGGTTCGGCTCCAGCGCCACCAGGTCGCGGTAGACCAGCACCCGGTGGCCGACGCTCTCCAGGCCCTGGCCCGGGCCCCCGGTTCGATCGATCGGCATCGGCGCAATCGTCTGCACGCCGGGTCCGAGCTTCACCTGCGGGGCGTTCAGGGGATCGCGCATGGACATCTTCATGGCGCCCGTCGCGCCCATCGCGTCTGACCCTCGCGGCTTCGGTGGGGCCATGCCGGGAGGCGGCGCAGGCGCCATGGCGGACATGTCATGGCCCGTGGCGGCGTGGTCCATCCCGGCCATCGCGCCGCCGCCCATGTTCATGGCGCTCACGTCCATGCCCATGTCCCGCATCGTCGCCAGCGGACGCGCGCGGAGCGGCGGCACGGGCGCGGTCATGCCCGGGCGCGGCGCCAGCGTGGCCCGGCCCATGCCGGAGCGGTCGACCGCCTCGGCCACCAGGGTGAAGGCCTTGTCCTCGCTCGGCTGGACGACGACGTCGTAGGTCTCGGCGTTGCCGATCTGGAACTCGTCGACCTCCACCGGCCGGACGTTCTGGCCGTCGGCCGCCACGACGGTCATCTTCAGGCCCGGAATGCGCACGTCGAAAACGGTCTGGGCGCCGGCGTTGATGAACCGCAGCCGCACGCGTTCGCCGGGCTTGAACAGCGCCGTCCAGTTGTCCTTCGGGCCATGGCCGTTGATCAGGAAGGTGTAGACCGCGCCGGTGACGTCGGAGATGTCGGTCGGATCCATGAGCATCTTGGCCCACTCGATCCGTTCCTTCAGCGTCTGATCCTTGCCGGCCAGGAGGCTCGCCACGGTCTCGTGCTGGGAGTTGAAGATCCCGCCCTGCTGCTTGAGCTTCACGAAGATCCTGTGCGCATGCAGGAAGCTGAAGTCGGACAGCATGACCACGTACTCGCGGTCGAACTGGACGGGGTCGGAGTCCCTGGGCTGGATGATGATCGGGCCGTACAAGCCCTCCTGTTCCTGCAGGCCGGAATGGCTGTGATACCAGTAGGTCCCGCTCTGCTTCGGCGTGAACGCGTAGACGAAGGTGCTTCGCGGCGGAATCCCGGGGAAGCTCACGCCGGGAACGCCGTCCATCTCCGG
>JAQGIJ010000323.1 GCA_028291285.1 Phenylobacterium sp.
GACGCGGTCGAATATCGTGTCCAATTCCGCCTCACAGCAAGACAAGGCTGGCGCCAGGCCGATGAACCGATGACGGCGATGTAGGCGCGCTCGCCCGCGGCGTCGGGTGTCATGGGTTCAGTGCTCCGAAGACTTCAGGCCGCCGAAGTGGAAGGCCTTGGTTTCCAGGTACTCCTCCAGGCCCTCGTGACCGCCTTCGCGGCCGAGCCCGGACTGCTTGACCCCGCCAAAGGGGGCGACCTCCATGGCGATGGAGCCGGTGTTGAGCGCCACCATGCCGGCCTCGAGCCGTTCGGCGACCCGCCAGGCCCGGTGCAGGTTCTCGGTGTAGAAATAGCTGGCCAGGCCAAAGGGCGTGGCGTTGGCGAGCTCGAGCGCCTCGGCCTCGTGGGTGAAGCGGAACAGCGGCGCCACCGGCCCGAAGGTCTCCTCCTCGGCCACCCGCATGGCCGCCGTGGCGCCGGAGAGGACGACCGGGGCGACGAAGCGCGCGGGGTCGGCCTCGCCGCCAAGCTCGAAGAGCGACACCGCCCCCTTGCCCAGCGCGTCGGCCACATGCTCGCGCGCCTTGGCGACGGCGGCGGCGTTGATCAGCGGCCCGATCGTCGAGCCCGGCGCGCGGCCCGGCCCCACCTTCAGCTCGCCCACCGCACGGGCCAGCTTACCGGCGAAGGCGTCGTAGACCCCGGCCTGGACCAGGATGCGATTGGCGCAGACGCAGGTCTGGCCGGCGTTGCGGAACTTGCTGGCCATGGTGGCTTCCACCGCCAGGTCCAGGTCGGCGTCGTCGAAGACGATCAGCGGCGCATTGCCGCCGAGCTCCAGGCTGAGCCTTTTGATGGTGTCGGCGCACTGCCGCATCAGCAGCGACCCCACGCGCGTGGAGCCAGTGAACGATAGCTTGCGGACCGTCGGATTGCTGGTCAGTTCGGCGCCGATCGCCTCCGGCCGGCCGGTGACCACATTGAGCACGCCGGGCGGGATGCCCGCCCGCTCGGCGAGCCGCGCGAGCGCCAGCGCCGAAAACGGCGTCAGCTCCGAGGGCTTGACGATCACCGTGCAGCCCACCGCCAGGGCCGGCGCGCACTTGCGGGTGATCATCGCGGCGGGGAAGTTCCAGGGCGTGATGGCCGCGCAGACGCCCACCGGCTCCTTGAGCACGACGATCCGGCGGTCCGGACTGGGCGCCGGGACCGTGTAGCCGTTGACCCGCTTGGCCTCCTCGGCGAACCACTTGATGAACGAGGCGGCGTAGCGGATCTCGCCCTCCGCCTCGGCCAGCGGCTTACCCTGCTCGGCCGTCATGATCGCCGCCAGGTCGCTGACGTTCTCCAGCACCAGGGCGTGCCAACGCTCCAGCACTGCGGAGCGCTCGGCGGCGGTGCGCGCGCGCCAGGCCGGGAAGGCCGCCGCGGCCGCCTCGATCGCCGCCCGCGTGTCGGCGCCGTCGAAGTCGGGAATGACGCCGATCTCGGCGCCGGTCGCCGGGTCCTCGACGGAAAGCGTGCGGCCCGAGCCCGCCGTCACCCACTGGCCGGCGACGTAGGCGCGCTCCACGAAGAGCGCGGGATCGGCGAGGTCTAGTCCATCCATGCTCATGGCCGCTCGCGGCGCCTCCTGCTGTCGGCGGCTCATCCGAGCGCCTGGCTGACGATGGCGAAGGTGGCTGCGCCGCCTTCCCGCTGGGGCGCGGTTCCCCGCACCATGGTGACGACCCGGTCCACGCCGCCCAGCCCCAGGTGCTCCAGCCAGTCCGTCAGGCCGCTGTCGCCGGGCACGTCCAGGCGGATGAACATGCCCGGGTGGGTTCCGAGCCAGTGGGAGATCAGGGTTCTGGCCCCTTCGCGATCCGGCGCCACCACCGGGCCGATGACATAGCCGCGGCCGAACCGGCGGAACAGCGCAAAACCGACCGCCTCGCCGTCGCGGTCGAGCACCACCCCCTGGGCGTTCCGGGTGAGCTCGGCGAACATCGGGCCGCGCTGGAGGCCGCTCGCCTTGCGGTCGAGCTCGGCGATGCGCGCGGCGTCCGTCATCCCCATGGGCCGCACGCGCTCCTGCGGGCGCAGCTTCGGCATCGGCTGCGAGAAGGCGGCGCCCTGGTGCTGGTGGATCGTTCCCACCGGCGCATAGCCCTGGCTCTTGTAGAGCGGCAGGCCGTCCTCGGTGGCGTTGAGCTGGATGGCGCGGGGCGCGAGCCTGGCCATCATAGCGTCCATCAGCTTGCGGCCGATGCCGGCCCCGCGGTGCTCGCGGCTGACGATCACCATGCCCAGGGTGGCGATCTCCGGCCCGTGCGCGAAGCCAATGATCGTGCCGATGATCCTGCCGTCGTGTTCGGCGACGAGGCCTTCGCCGACGCGCAGCATCAGCTCCCAGTCCCCGAGCCGGTGCGTCCACTTGGCGTCGCGCGACAGGGCGTACGCGCCCGCCAAGTCCTGCGGCGTCATCTCTCGCAGCCGCAAGTCGACCTCCGCCCCGATTTGCATGTCGCCCACTCCCTGGACCGAAACGTCGAGCCTGAACCTAGCTTGCGGCCACAAGCATTCGCTGCCGCGCTCGCACGGGAAACAGGAGCAAATCGCGTGCTCACCCGCCAGCGGGCGGCGGAAGTGCCGGGCCGGTCCCCCTAAGCTCGCCCCACGCAGGCCGCAAGGGAGATGGCGATGAACAGCTTCGATCCGGAACGGCTGGAGATCCGCACCGGGCACTTCATCGACGGCGCCTATGTCGCCGGAGCCGGCGAAAAGCTGGAGGTGCTGCGGCCATCGGACGGCCGGGCCTACGCCAGCCTCGCGGCGGCCACCGCCGAGGAGGTCGGCCGCGCCGTGGAGCAGGCCTGGCGGGCCTGGCGCACCAGCGGATGGGCGCGCTCAGCGCCGCGGGAGCGGATGAAGGTGCTGCGCCGCTGGGCCGACCTGGTGGACGCCGATGTGGCGACGCTCGCCCCGCTGGAGGCCGTGGGCTCCACCCGGCCGGTCGCCGACGCCGCCGCCTGGGATGTTCCGTTCACCGCCGAGGGCATCCGCTTCTTCGCCGAGCTGGCCGACAAGATCGGTGGCGAGGTGGCTGCGACCTCCGCCGACAAGCTTGGCTTCACGCTGGCCGAGCCCTACGGGGTCGTGGGCGCCGTCGCTCCCTGGAACCTGCCGCTTGTGATGGCGTCCTGGAAGGTCGCGCCGGCGCTGGCCGCCGGCAACGCCGTGGTGCTAAAGCCCTCCGAGCTCACGCCCTTCAGCGTGCTGCGGCTGGCCGAGCTCGCCATCGAGGCGGGCCTGCCGCCGGGGCTGTTCAACGTCATCCAGGGCCTGGGCGGCGTGGCCGGCGACGCGCTCTGCCGCCACCCGAAGGTGGCCAAGGTGACCTTCACCGGCTCGACCCGCACCGGGCGCGCGATCATGGCGGCCTGCGCTGAGACCGGGCCCAAGCCGGTGACGCTGGAGCTCGGCGGCAAGAGCCCGCAGATCGTCTTCGCCGACAGTCCCGACCTCGACCGGGTCGCCGCCACCGTCGCCCGGGCGATCACCCTCAACGCCGGCCAGGTCTGCGTCGCCGGATCGCGCCTGCTGGTGGAGGCCCGCGTCGCCGACCAGGTGGTCGACAAGATCGCCGCTATTTTCGCCGCCTTGAAGCCCGGGCCCACCTGGCGCGCCGATGCGACCCTGCCGCCGATCATCTCCGAACCGCAGCTGCAGAAGATCGACGAGGTGGTGCAGCGGGCGATCGCCGGCGGCGCGACGGTGGTGACCGGGGGCGGCCGGGCGCCCGACCCGCAGGACGGCGCCTACTACCGCCCGACCCTCCTGCGCGACCTCGATCCGGAGAGCGAAGCGGTGCGCGAGGAGATCTTCGGCCCTGTGCTCACCGTGCAGACCTTCACCGACGAGGCGGCCGCCTTCGAGATGGCCAACGACAGCACCTATGGCCTGGCCGCCGGCGTGCACACCGGCGACGTGGCCCGGGCGTTGCGGGCGGTGCGTCGCCTGGAGGCCGGCACCGTGTGGGTCAATCGTTACGGCCGCAGCGACGACTTCATCCTGCCCACCGGCGGCTACAAGCACTCGGGCATCGGCAAGGACCTCGGCAAGCAGGCCTTCGAGGCCAACCTGCGCCTCAAGACAGCCCTGGTCGAATTCCCCGGCTGATCGGCGCGCCTCAGGCGGCCTCGGCCTCGAGGAAGCGGTCGATGGCGTAGAGGCCGATCGGCGTGTCCGTGGCGCCCGTGTCGATCAGCTCGGCCATGACGTCGCCCACCGCCGGCCCGGTCTGGAAGCCCGAGCCGCAGAAGCCGAAGGCGTAGAAGAGGCCGCTGACCGCGCCGCTCGGGCCCATCACCGGCAGGTCGTCGGGCAGGTAGCTCTCGATGCCGGTCCAGACGCGGATAATGTTCAGCCGGGCGAGCGCCGGCGCCAGGCGCTGAATCTGCTGCAGCTGGGTGAGCGTATTGGCCGGCTCCACATAGGCGCGCCGGATCTCGGGACAGACCGGATTGCGCGTGCTGCCGCCGATGATCACGTTGCCGCGCGGGATCTGGCGGAAATAGACGCTCTCGACCTCGAGCGGCGTCGAGACGCCGATCGAGGGCGCGATCGCGTAAGGCGCCGGCTCGGTCACCGACATGGTCGGCCCCCGGGTGGTCAGGGGGACCGGCTCGCCGAACTGGGCGGCGAAGGCGTCGGCCCAGGCGCCGGCGGTGACCAGCACCGCAGGCGCGCGGAACACCCGTCCGTCCTCCGCCCGCACCTGGAAGTCCTCGCCGACCTTCTCGACCGAGGCCACGCGGGTGTTCTCGAACACCGCCGCCCCGGCCCGAGCGGCCGCGCGCCCGAACGCCGGGGCCACGAGCCGTGGATTGGCGTGGCCGTCGCGAGCCGAGAAGGAGCCGGCGATCACCTCCGGCCCCAGGAAGGGGAAGCGCTGGCGCAGCGCATTGCCGCTGAGGACCTCCAGCTCCAGGCCCGTCTCGGCGGCGGCGCGGGCGTAGTCGACAAATCCGTCGGCGATCTCCGGCCGCTCGCGGTAGCAGACCCGCATGTGCCCGGCCTCCAGGTACTCGACGTCCTCGCCGAGGAGCTCCTTCAGGCTGCGCCAGATCGGGCTGGCGCGGTTGGCGAGCGGCAGCTGCGCCAGCGGCCGGCCCTGGCGGCGGACGTTGCCGAAGTTGGCCCCGCTCGCCTGCTGCCCGACTAGGCCGCTTTCGAGCAGGATCACGGAACGGCCCCGCTTCCTCAGGAACAGCGCCGCAGAGGCGCCGACAATACCCGCGCCGATGATCACCACGTCGGCGGCCTGCTCGCGCGGGCTCAAGGCTGCGGCTCCTCGAGATGGATCGGCAGCGGCTTGACCGGCGCCTGGCCGCGCAGCCGTCCCACCTGCTCCACCGGCACGCCGGCCGCCCGGGCGATGATCTCGGCGCCGGCGTGGCCGCAGTAGCGGCCCTGGCAGCGGCCCATGCCGACCCGGCTGAAGGCCTTGGCGCGGTTGGCTTCCGCCGCCCCGGTCTCGCCGACGACGTTGCGAAGCTCGCCTGCGGTGATCGTCTCGCAGCGGCAGACCACCGCCGAGTCCGGCGCCGCGGCGGCCAGGGCGGCGGGCCAGGGGAAGGCTTCGCGCAGGCCCTCGGCGAAGCGGTC
>JAQGIJ010000390.1 GCA_028291285.1 Phenylobacterium sp.
CAGGCGCAACAGCTCTCAGACCAGGAGCGCCAGCTGCTCGAGCAGCGCCAGCGCATGGAGCGGCAGGATGCGGAGATCGAGCATCTGCACGCGATCACCGAGGCGACGCTGGCGACGGCCCGCGGCACGGGCGTCCCGGCCGCCGGGCTGGCCCCGCCGCCGATCCAGTTGGCGCAGGCCTCCCCCGTGGTCGGCGGGCCGGTGGGCGAGCCGCCGCCGTCGGAGCAGGCGCCCAAGGTCGTCATCGCCTCGGTGCCGGAGTTCCAGGGCGTGCTGACCCCGCGCGGCCACCTCACCCTGGAGCCGCAGATCGACTATGAGCACGGCTCGAGCAATCGGCTCGTCTTCCGCGGCATCGAGATCGTCACCGGGATCCAGATCGGCGTGATCGACGCCAGCAACGCCGACCGTAACGCCGCCTCCGCGGCGCTCGACGTGCGCTATGGGCTGACGACGCGGCTCGAGCTCGAGGCGAGACTGCCCTATCTCTACCGCGCCGATCGCGTCAGCACGCTTTCCCAGCGCGACCAGTCGCTGACCCAGACCAACACCCTCTACGGGTCGGGAATCGGCGACGTCGAACTCTCCGCCCGCTACCAGCTCAACAGCGGTCAGGGCGACTGGCCGATCCTCATCGGCGGGCTGCGGGTGAAGTCAGACACCGGCACCAGCCCCTTCACCATTGACCGCGACGAGTTCGGGGCGGCGACCAAGCTCGCCACCGGCTCCGGCTTCTGGGGCCTGGAAGGCTCGTTGAGCTTCCTCTATCCCACCGATCCGGTCGTGCTGTTCGGCGGCATCAGCTACCTCGACCAGTTCTCGAAGAACATCGACAAGACCGTGGGCCAGGTCCACATCGGCCGCGTCCGGCCGGGCGGCTCCATCACTGCCAACGCCGGCTTCGGCTTCGCGGTGAACCCGCGGTTCTCCTTCTCGCTCGGCTACAAGCACACCTACATCTTCGCCACCCAAAGCGATCTGGGCGGCACGGAGCAGACCTCGACCAGCCTCCAGTCCGGGCAGTTCTCGGTCGGCTGGTCCTTCGCCTTCACCGACCGGATCGTGCTGACGAACACCTACTCCATCGGCACGACGCGCGATGCGCCGGACATGGAAGTGATGTTCCGCCTGCCGATCCGCTTCTGAAGCGCTCCGGCCTGGGGCGACCCAGACGCACAATGCGCCCGGCGGATCGCTCCGCCGGGCGCATTGGCGCTCCCACACGGCTGGAGTCAGTGGCGGCCCGCGTTGATCGCCGAGCGGATCTCGTCGGCGATGCGCATGCCGTTGATCTGTTGCGCCATCCCCGCCTGGATGCCGAGGAACCCCGGCAGGATCAGGGTGATGTCCGTGTTCTGCACGAAGGCGTGATTGTTCGCGGTGTTCATCAGGATGTTCAGCAGCTGCCCCTGGGCGACCTGCTGGATGATGTTCGCCCCGCTGCTGGTGACGAAGACGGACTGGGTGTTGCTGGTGTTCGTCTGGCCCGGGCTGGCGGCGGTGGGTTGGACCGTCACCGGCCCGGCCACCTGATTGGCCGCCTGGACCGTCGACTGCACCGTGCTCTGGATCGTCGGCTCGACGGCCGGAGTGGTCTGGGCGACCGACGGGTTGCCGCCCTGGCCGCTCGCCGCGTTCTGGGCGCCTTGGGCGAGCGCCTGGGCGGTCTGGACGGCGGACTGAGCGCCACCGAGGACCGCCGCGACCGTCGACTGGATCGCAGGCGTCGTGGTCGGCGCGCCCTGGCCGGTGGTCGTCGCCAGCGTCGTCGGCCCCGCGGGCGTGCCCGCCGGCGTGGTCTGGCCGTTCGCCGGATTGGCCGCCTGCAGGGCGGACTGGACCTCCGCCTGCACGCCCGCCTGCACCTGCGCATTGATCTGGTTCGCCAGGTTCTGGCCGAGCTGGGCGACGTTCGGGCCGGCGGTCTGCTGCACGTTCGCCCCCTGCGGCGTCCAGTTGACCTGGGTCTGGAGGCTGAGCACGCCGTCCTCGAAGGTCTTCACCACGGCGCCGAACTCGAAGGCCACGTTGCCGGCCACCAGCACGCCGCCGCGGGCGTCGGCCATCTCCTCGTCGGAGAGGACCTCGCGGCCTTGCGCGCCCGGGGGCGCGGCCGGCGTGAACAGGGCGAGCGCGCTCGCGGCCATTCCCAAGAACAGTTGGATCTTCATCTTAACCTCCGGGCCGGAAGTTGATGTCGAGCACCGGCGTGATCTGGTAAAGAATGAATTGGTTGCTCGTCACGGTGGTGACGGTCGAGGTCGTGTCCGCCACGCGTCGTACCGGCGCGCGCGACCAGGGCGACCATTCCGTCACCCTGTTGAACGTGGGCGCGGAGCTGGCCTCCGGCGTCTCGATCTGCAGGGCGACGCCGTTCCACATCTGGCCGAACACCACCCGCGGCACGACCTTCAGGCCGAGCGCCGGGTCACCGATCAGCACGTTGTCGCCCTCGACGCCTTTGATCACCACGAAGTGGCGATAGGCGCCCAGGTTGATCAGCGCGATCACCGGCACCTTCGAACGGGCGACCTCGTCCAGGCTCAGGCGGAAGCCCTGGGCGCGCAGCCCGTGGGCTTCCGCGTAGCGCTTCATGTCGAGCATGGAAAAGCCGACCTTGCGGATCTTCGGCTGGTCGCCCTTCGCGTACATGGCGGTGAAGGTGTCGGCCTCGGTGGTCCTGATGCCGTAGCTGTAGGTCAGCAGCGTCGCCAGGGCGGCCGAGCCGCAACTGTAGTCGTGCTGCTGGCGAACGACGGTGCGGAAGGGGATGTCCCGCCAGGTCATCACCTGGACGGTGGCCGGGCCGGGGTCGCCGCTGAGGCGGACCTGGGCTGTGGCCTTGCTGACGACGCAGAGGGCGGCGAGGGCGGCCATAGCCCCCGCCGCAGTCCGCCTAACCGGATGCGAACGCATGGAAAACCCCAGCGGTTAGGGCGTGATCACGATGGTCACGCTCATGGTGCTCTGCAGATTGTTGTTGGCGCCGGTGTTCATCATGATGTTGCCGATGCCGCCGAAGCCGGAGAGGGCGCTGTCCTGCAGGCTG
>JAQGIJ010000487.1 GCA_028291285.1 Phenylobacterium sp.
CGCGCCCTTCACCGGGGTGGTCACCTTGCCGTCCTCGATCAGGTAGGCCTCGGTGCACTGGAAGACGAACTTGCCGTTGGTGATGTCCACCTGGCCGCCGCCGAAGTTGGCGCAGTAGAGGCCGCGCTTGGTGGAGGCGATCATCTCCTCGCGGCTGGACTCCCCGGCCAGCATGCCGGTGTTGGTCATCCTGGGCATCGGCATGTGCGCATAGGACTGGCGGCGCGCATTGCCGGTGGGCTCGAGGCCCATCAGCCGCGCGCTCATCCGGTCGTGCATGTAGCCCACCAGGATGCCGTCCTCGATCAGGATGGTGCGCTCGGTGGGCGTGCCCTCGTCGTCGACGGTGAGCGAGCCGCGGCGGCCGAGGATCGTGCCGTCGTCGAAGACGGTGACGCCGGGCGCGGCCACCCGCTCGCCCATGCGGCCGGAGAAGGCCGAGGTGCCCTTGCGGTTGAAGTCGCCTTCCAGCCCGTGGCCCACGGCTTCGTGCAGCAGCACGCCGTTCCAGCCCGGGCCCAGCACCACGTCCATCTCGCCGGCCGGGCAGGGCACGGCCTCGAGGTTGACCAGCGCCTGGCGCAGCGCTTCGTCCACCTGCTCCTGCCAGTTCTGCGGCGTGATCCAGGTCTCGAAGCCGGCGCGGCCGCCGGAGCCGGAGGAGCCGTTCTCGCGCCGGCCGTCGCGCTCGACGCTGATCTGCACGTTGATCCGGCAGAGCGGGCGCACGTCGCGGATCAGCCGGCCGTCGGCGCGCAGGATCTCCACCGTGCGGCGCTCGCCGGCCAGCGAGGCCATCACCTGCACCACCCGCGGATCGCGGGCGCGGGCCCAGGCGTCGACCTCCTGCAGCAGCGCCACCTTGTCGGAGAAGGCCGGCGAGGCGAGCGGGTTCTCCTCGCCGTAGAGCTTGGCGTTGGTCGGCCGCGGCCCCTCGGCCGTCACGCCGTCGTAGCCGCGCCGGGCGAGCTTGGCGGAGTCGGCCGCGCGCCGGATGGCGGCTTCCGAGATCTCGCTGGCGTGGGCGTAGCCGGCCGTCTCGCCGGCCACCACGCGCAGGCCGAAGCCCTCGGTGGCGTCATAGGCGGCGGACTTCAGCCGGCCGTCGTCGAACAGGAAGGATTCGCTCTCGGAGCGCTCGACGAACAGCTCGCCGTCGTCGGCGCCGGCGATGGCCTCGCCGAGGATGCTGCGGGCGCGGTCCGGATCGACGCCGGCCGAATCCAGGATCGAGGGGGCGGGGGAATGGGCGTTCATGACCGTCAAGATAGGGAGCAGCGTCGCCCGCGTCACCTGCGACGCGTGAACATGGCGATCAGCGCGCCTTCTCTTCCAGCAGGCCGTAGAAATCGCGGGCGAAGCCTGGGCCGTCGCCGAGCGGGCTGCTGCGAAGGCGCGTCCGCAGCGTGGCGTGAAGCTCGCGCCGGCGCTCGCGGTCGCCGGCCAGCGCCAGCGCCGCGACCCGGTATCCCGCAACGTCGTCCGCCGCCAGCTCCGGCAGTCCGGCGTGGCTGAGGATCGACCACGACAGCCGCTCGAAGAGGGCGGGGCCTTTGAGGCTCACCACCGGCACGCCCATCCATAGCGATTCGATCGTCGTGGTCCCGCCGGTCAGGGGGAAGGTGTCCAGGCTGATGTCGAGGGTGTTGTAGAGCCCCATGTGCTCGGCCTCGACGACGTGGAAGTCGAGGCGGTCCGGCGCCACCCCTTGCGCGGCGAATGCGGCGGTCAGGTTGCGGCGGAAGACGGCGGAGGCGCACTCCCGCCGGACGAAGGCGAAGCGGGCGTTGGGGACGGCGGCGGTGATCTCGGCCCAGACCCTGAGGGTCTCCGGTGTGTACTTTGTGGGGTTGCTGGCCGTGCCGAAGGTGAGGACGCCCCGCCGCTCCTCCGGCGTCCGCGCCTCGATCGCATGGCGCTCGTCGAAGGTGGTGACGCCCATCGCGTAGTAGCTGCCCGGCAGCACCCAGGGCGCTTCGGCGAGCAACGCGTCCTCGGCGGGGCGGCTGAAGCGGTCGCAGATCAGGCCGTCGATGGTCTGCAGCCCGACCGAATGGACGTAGCCCAGCCAGCTCGCCTGCCGCGGCGCCGGGCGCCAGGCCATCACGTCGACCCGGTTGTGCCCGGTGGTCCCGCCCAGGTCGAGCAGCACGTCCAGAGCGTCGTCGGCGATCGGCTGTGCGGCCTCGCGGCTCCCAAGGCCGACAAGGCGCCGAAAGCCGGTGGCCTGGGCGGCGAAGACCGTCTGCAGGACGTCGGCCGGCTTGGGGTCGAAGCTGTAGCAGAAGAGGTCCGCGCGGGCCGGGTCGCGGTGGTCGAACAGGGGCTCGACGAAATAGCCCACGGGATGCTTGCGCAGGTCCGCCGAGAGCAGGCCCACCCGCAGCTTCCGGCGCGGCGCCCGGGCCGGGCGGCGAATCGGCGCCTGCTCGGCCTCGGCGATCCGCTCGCGCCCCCAGCGGCGATGCTGCTCCAGGAGATCGAGCCGGTCTTCGCGCGTCGTCACGCGGCTGAGCAGGCTGAGGAAGCCCGTGTGCAGGCCCGCTTCGGCCCACACCCGCGCCAGCTCGCCGGGCGACCCCAACCGGGCGTCAGCCTCGAAGTCGCAGGTTCGCCGGAACACATGGTCCAGGATCTTCTTGCGATAGGCGCCCAGGTCCGGCCGCCCGGCGATTGATCCGGCGAGCCCGGCGGCCTCGTCGAGCCGCGAGCCCTCCTCCGCGCCGGAGCCCACGCTCAGCCGTTGGATCAGGGCGAAGGCGGCGGCCGCGGCCGAGGGCGCGAGCGCCACCGCGCGCCTCAGGTGCATCTCGCAGGCCGGATCGTCGCGCTCCGCCAGCAGGTCGCCGAGATAGAAGTGCGCCCAGGCCACGTCAGGAAACTGCGCCAGGACGTCGCGCAGGAAGCCTTCCAGCGCCTCGCGCGCGCCCGCCGCGTTGAGCAGAACGGCCTTGGCTTCCAGCACGGGCTGGGCGCGCAGCCCGCTCGCCAGCGCCTCGTCGAGAATCGGCACCCCCGCTGCGGGACCGTGCGTCTGCGCCACGGCGCGAGCGAGCTCGATCCAGGCGTCCGCGCTCGCCGGGTCCGCGGCCAGCGCCAGGCGTAGGCTCTCTGTCGCGGCGCGCGCGTCGCCCAGGCGCGAGCGGGCGCGTCCGAGCGCGAGCAGGTGCGCGGCGCTGGTGGGTTTCACCGCCGCCATCGCCTCGAGATCCGGCAGGGCCCGCGCCGCCTCGCCCAGATCGACGAGCACATTGCCGCGGTTGAGCTGCGCGCCGGGATGGTGCGGGGCCAGGGCCAGCGCCCGCTCGAGCGCGTCCAGCGCCTCGGGATGTCGCCGCAGAAGGCGCAGGAAGACGCCGTGGATGTTCCAGAGGTCGGCGCTTTGCGGGTGATCCTTCACCGCCTGTGCCGTCAGCGCGCAGCCCTCGTCATGCCGGCCCTCGCGGTAGAGGGCGCGGGCGCGGGTGAGCGCCTCTTCGGGGGCGGGAAGTGCGTCTCGGTCTGGCATTCTCGTGCTCTCGCGCCACCGCTCCGGGGCGGCGGCGAGCCTGTTCGATCTATCTGGTGCAGGCGCCTTGGCAAGTTCCGGGGATGCGCGTATTCACGCCGGCTGAAGGGGCGGACCGGCGCGATCACACGCGCCCGCGCGCTCATCTGTCAGGCGGCGGGATCGGCATCGCGAGACGCGGCCGCGCCTAAGAGACCGAGGGGACATGAAGTCGAGGTTTAAGGGGATGCGGGCGCTGGCGACCGGTGTCGCCGCGGGCGCGATGTCGGCGTTGTTCGGCGCATCGGCGATGGCCGAGGATCTGGTGGGACAGCCCACCCCGGGTGCGATCGATTTCCAGCCGGGGGTCACCCCGCTCAGGCACGACGCCATCTTCTTCCACAACGCCATCCTGCTGCCGATCATCACGGCGATCACGCTGCTGGTGCTGGGCCTGCTGCTCTGGTGCGCCGTGCGCTACAACAAGCGCGCCAACCCGGTGCCCGCGCGCTGGAGCCACAACACCGCGGTCGAGGTGATCTGGACCCTGGTGCCGGTCCTGATCCTGGTCTTCATCTCGATCTTCTCGTTCAAGCTGCTGTTCGCCTACCACGACATGCCGAAGCCCGACCTGACCATCAAGGCGACCGGCTACCAGTGGTACTGGGGCTTCGAATACCCCGACCAGAAGATCCCCGAGTTCGTCTCCAACATCCTGCCGGAAGATCAGGCCAAGGCCCGTGGCGTGCCCTACCGGCTGGCGGCGACCCAGCCGCTGGTGGTGCCGGTGCACAAGACGGTGCGCGTGCTGGTGACCGGCGCCGACGTGATCCACGCCTTCGCCGTGCCCTCCTTCGGCGTCATCATCGACGCCATCCCCGGCCGCGTGAACGAGACCTGGTTCAACGTCGAGAAGATCGGCACCTACTACGGCCAGTGCCGTGAGCTCTGCGGCGTCGACCACGCCTTCATGCCGATCGAGGTCCGCGTGGTGAGCCAGGCCGACTTCGACACCTGGGTGGCCTCCAAGCACGGCTCGCCGGCCGCGGCGACGGCCACGCAGGCCGCCAACCCGGCCGCCTCCGCCGCCTCGGCCCGGGCCACCGCCGCGGAAGCGCCGGCCGCCGCGCCCGCCGCTCCGAACAACCCCGCCGCGCCGGCGCCGCAAGGCGCGCCCGCGACGAGTTCCGCAACCCCGGCGCCCGCCGCGCCGGCCGCGCACTACTGATCCAGGACAAGCGTACGATGGCACAGGCCGCCGCTCACGATCACAGCCCCGACCATGGGCACGACCACAAGCCGAACTTCTTCGTCCGCTGGCTGTTCTCGACCAATCACAAGGACATCGGCACCCTCTACCTGCTGTTCGCCATCATGGCGGGCCTGGTCGGCGGGGCGCTCTCCGGCCTGATCCGCTGGGAGCTGGCCGAGCCGGGCATCCAGGTGTTCCGTCCGGGCAGCCTGCTGGCCCAGATGGGCCTGATCGAGGCCTCCAAGCACGGCTACAATGCGGTGGTCACCGCGCACGCCCTGATCATGATCTTCTTCATGGTCATGCCGGCGATGATCGGCGGCTTCGGCAACTGGTTCGTGCCGCTGATGATCGGCGCGCCGGACATGGCCTTCCCGCGGATGAACAACATCTCCTTCT
>JAQGIJ010000524.1 GCA_028291285.1 Phenylobacterium sp.
ACGGTCTGGCGCTGTCCTCGCAGCTCAAGAAGGACGGCCGCGTGACCGTGGTCTGCTTCGGCGACGGGGCCTCGAACATCGGCGCCTTCCACGAGGCGCTGAACATGGCGTCGATCTGGAAGCTGCCGGTGGTGTTCTGCTGCCAGAACAACCGCTACGGCGAGCACACGCCCTATGCGCAGAGCACCTCGGCCAAGCAGCTGATCGACCGCGCCCCGGGCTACAGCATGCCGGGCGTGCGGGTCGACGGAAACGACGCGGTCGAGATGTACCGCGCCGCGCGCGAGGCCGTGGAGCGCGCGCGCTCCGGTGGCGGCCCGACGCTGATCGAGGCCATGACCTACCGGATGCTGGGCCATACCTTCGGCGCCGCCTTCGCCTATGTGCCGCAGGCCCTCCAGGACGAGGCCGCCAGGAACGACCCGCTGCCGCGGCTGCGCAACACCCTGATCGAGTTGCAGGTCCCCGAGGCGAGGCTCGACGAGATCGTCGCGCGGATCGAGGCCGACATCGACGAGGCGGTCGAGTTCGCCCGTTCGAGCCCCTATCCCGACCTGGTCGAGCTTCGGCGCGACGTCCTCAAGGAGGAGATCCCCGCGTGAACGCGCCCGTCACCAAGATCAGCTTTTCCCAGGGCATCAACCAGGCCCTGGACGAGGCCATGGCGGCCGACCCGACGGTCATCCTGCTGGGCGAGGATGTGGCCGACGAGCAGGGCGGGGGCGTCTTCAAGGCCAGCAGCGGCCTGTCCACCAAGTACGGCGTGGAGCGCGTGCGTTCGACGCCGATCTCCGAGCAGGCGATCATGGGCGCCGCCGTCGGCGCGGCCATCACCGGCATGCGTCCCGTCGCCGAGATCATGTTCATGAACTTCCTGACGGTCTGCATGGACCAGATCGTCAACCACGCCGCCAAGCTCAGGTTCATGTCGGGCGGCAAGACCTCGGTGCCACTGACGATCCGCTGCGGCACCGGCGCCGGCATCGGCTTCGGCGGCCAGCACTCCGACATGCTGGAGGCCTGGTTCGCCCATGTTCCGGGCATCAAGGTCGTCACCGCCTCGAATCCGGCCGACGCCAAGGGGCTTCTGCTCTCGGCCATCGAAGACGACGACCCGACCCTCTTCATCGAAAACGTCGCCATGTACGCCGCCCAGGGCGCGCCCCCGGAGCCGGGCTATCGCGTGCCGCTCGGCAAGGCCAATATCCGCCGGACCGGGAGCGACGTGACCCTGATCACCTACGGCCGGCCGGTGCTGGCCGCCGATTCCGTGGCGCAGAGCCTGGCGGAGGAGGGGATCGCCGTGGAGGTCATCGACCTTCGCACCATCGCACCCTTCGACGAGGAGACCGTGCTGGCGTCCGTGGCCAAGACCAACCGCGCCGTCGTGCTCCATGAGGCGGTGAAGGCGTTCGGCGCCGGCGCCGAGATCTCGTCGCGGATCCACGAGGAGCTGTTCGGACAGCTCAAGGCGCCGGTGCAACGCGTGGGTTCGAAATATGCGCCCGTTCCGTTCTCACCGCCGCTGGAACAGGCCTTCCTCTACAACGAGGAGGAGATCAAGGCGGCCATCCGGACCACCTTGGTGTGACATGAGCTTCGAGATCCGCATCCCCGGCCTGGGCGCCGGCATGAGCGAAGGAACCCTGGTGGAGTGGCACGTGGCCGACGGCGCGGCCGTCACCCAGGGGCAGGTGCTCTACACGCTGGAGAGCGAGAAGACCGCGGAGGACGTCGAGGCGCCGGTCGCAGGCGTCCTGCGGCGCATGGGCCAGGAGGGCGAAGCCTATCCCGTCGGCGAACTGATCGCCGTCATCGAATAGGCCTCGACCGCGCCGGGGCGACGCGCTTCAGCCGATGGTGCGTTCGGTCGGCCAGTACTGCCGACGCAGCTCGCGCTTGTTGACCTTGCCCATGGCGTTGCGTCCGACGTCCTCGATGAACTCGTACGACCGCGGGCACTTGTAGCCCGCCAGGTGCTCGCGACAGAACCGGTCCAGCGCCTCGCGCGGCGGCGGGCTGCGCGGATCCATCGGCACGATCAGCGCCTTGACCTCCTCGCCCATCTCCCGGTTCGGGGCGCCGATGACCACCACGTCGGAGACCTGCGGGTGCTGGATCAGGACCTGTTCGGCTTCCGCCGGATAGATGTTCACCCCGCCGCTGACGATCATGTCCGAGACCCGGTCGGTGATGAAGACATAGCCGTCCTCGTCCACATACCCGACCTCGCCGAGCGTGAAGACGCCGGGCTCGCGGTGGGCGGCGCGCGTCTTGGCTTCGTCCTTGTGGTAGATGATCCCGCGTCCGGTCGTGTCCCGGAAGTAGAGCTGTCCCACCTGATTGGGGCCCAGCCGCTCACCTTCCTCGGAAATCACCAGCAGTTCGAAGGGCGCTACGGTGGGGCCCACGGACCCTGGTTTCTTCAGCCAATCCGGCGAGGTGATCGAATTGGTCGTGCCGGACTCGGTCGCGCCGTAAGCCTCCAGGAGCACGGGACCGAACCAGTCGATCATCGCGCGCTTCACGTCCACGGGGCAGGCCGCCCCGGTGTGGCTGACCACCACCAGGCTCGAGAGGTCGTACTTCCGCCGAACCTCCTCCGGCACGGCCAGCAGCCGCTGGAAATGGGTCGGCACCATCATGGTGGACTTGATCTTGTAGGTCTCGATATTGCGCAGCACCTGCTCGGGGTCGAAGCGCGACATCACGACGAGGGCGCCGCCGCCGCCGACGTTGCGCACGGAGCGCAGCGGCCCGGTGTGGTAGAGCGGGCTGACCGCCAGGGCCGGGGAGCGGTCCCCCAGGCTCTCCACCTCCGCCTTGAACGCCGCGAACAGCTCCTTCACGCTCGCCCGGCGCGGGAACATGGTCGGCGGCGTCTCAACGCCCTTGGGACGCCCCGTGGTGCCGGACGTGTAGTGAAGGTGAGGGCGCGGCGCCATGTCCGTGGGCGGCTCCGCCTCGGAGGCAGCCAGCAGCCGCTCCTCCCAGCCGACCACGCCGTTGATGGGCGGCGAGCGCCAAGCCACGACCCGCCGCACGCCTGCCGCCGCAGCCGCCTCGAGGGCCACCTGCAGCGTCTCGGGCCCGACAAACACGGCCTGCGCGCCGGAGTCCCGCAGCACATAGGCGAGCTCGTCGGCGGTGAAGTGGAAATTGGCCGGCACGGTCGAGACGCCGGCATGCAGCCCGGCCAGGTGGGCGAGCACCGTCTCCACGCTGTTGGGCGCAAAGATCGCGATCCGTCGCTCCACCCCCTCCGACTGCTCCGCCAGCAGAGCGTTGGTGGCGCGGTTCAGCGTCCGGTCGAGGTCCGCCCAGCTCAGCCGGTTCCGTTCGTCCGCAAGCGCGAGCTCGTCCGGGCGCGTCCGCGCATTCTCCGCCGCGGCCAGTGACATCATTCCCCTCCCATCGATTCTTCGGACGCGTTTAGAGGCCGAGCGCCACGCGCGCGAGGATGTTGCGTTGCACTTCGCTCGAGCCGCCGAAGATGGTGCTCGCCCGAGCGTTGAGGAACTTCGCCGTGGGCGTGGCGGCGTGGTCCGGCCCGATCGGCGGCTCGTTCGCGCCGACCCCGAGGGAGGCCCTCTGATCGGGGGCGCCGTAATGGCCGAGCGCATCCATCGCCAGTTCCGAGATCTTCTGGCCGGTCTCGCTGGCGATGAGCTTCTTCAAGGAGGCGGCGGCGTTGCCGACGCTTTCGCTGACCGACTTGCCGGAGCTCAGTCGACGCTCGAGCCAGTCGGCCGCCATGACATCGATCTCGAGCGCCGCGGCGCGGCGGCGGAAGTCGGGATCCTTCAGCAGCGGGCCACCCTCGTCGCTTCGCTCGGCGCGGGCGATCTCCAGCGCCCGATCCAGCGCCAGCTTCAACCCGACCGCGCGCGAACCGCCGCCCCGCTCGAATTCGAGCAGGTACTTGGCCACGGTCCAGCCCTCGTTCTCGGGCCCGAGGCGGTTGGCGACGGGTACTCGCACCTCGTCGAAGAACACCTGGTTGACCTCATGCTCGCCCGACATGGAGATGATCGGCCGCACGCTGACGCCCGGCGCGTCCATCGGCGAGACGATGAAGCTGATGCCCGCCTGCGGCTTGACCTGCGGCGAGGTCCTCACCAGCAGGAAGATCCAGTTCGCGTACTGGGCGTGTGTCGTCCAGATCTTCGAGCCGGTCACCACATAGTCGTCGCCGTCACGCTCGGCGCGCATCTGCAGGGAGGCGAGGTCGGAACCCGACTCCGGCTCTGAATAGCCCTGACACCAGTAGTGTTCGCCCGACAGCATGCGCGGCAGGAAGAAGGCCTTCTGCTCATCCGTGCCGTAGCGCATGATCACAGGCCCGCAGAGGTTGAGCCCCATGCCCGGCAGATTGGGCGTCCCGGCTCGGGCGCACTCGTTCAGGAAGATCGCGCCCTGGCGTCCGGTCCAGCCCGGGCCGCCGTATTCCTTCGGCCACGACGGGGCAGCCCAGCCGCGTTCGTAAAGGATCCGATGCCAGCGGCGGGTGAGCTCGCCCTCGGCGAAGACGCCGGCCTGGCGCGCGCTCCACGCCCGTAGCTCCGCGTCGAACTTGTCGTCGAGGAAGGCGCGGACCTCGTCCCTGAAGGCCAGTTCTTCTGCTGTAAGTTCGTCGTCCATACTCTAGCTTTTCTGTTAGGCGGCCGGCCGGCGGACGCGGGGCCGGCGAGGGCGCGCCGCGCCCAGGAGCTCGAGCCCGATCCTTTTCAGAGGCCCGCCGCGGTCGAAGCCGCCGTGCCTTCGGCGATGTAGCGATCGATCAGGTGGTGGAAGTGGCGGATGCGCATCTCGGAGTACTGGCCGAAGTGGACCTCGCCGCTGCCGCTGGCGATCAGCCCGGTCTGGACGTGGGGCAGGTTGCTGAAGTCCTGGTCGAACACCGCCGCCAGCCCTTCCATCCCCGCTGGCGCGACGCTCGAGATCGGGTCGTCGAAGTCGAGCTCGATAGCGGGAGCGGGCTTCGGCCGCGGCTTTCCTTTCGGGCAGGGGGCCAGCATCATGATGTCCATGATGGCGGAGTGCGGATCGACTCCGTTGGGCCGCCAGCGGTAGGTGAGCTTCTGCCCCTCGCCGGCCCAGACGCTGAGGTTGGGGAACAGGTTGTAGAGCAGGGCGTCGAGCATCTCAGCGTCGGAGGACGCCTCGTAGTCGTCGCCATAGGTCTCCGACAGCCCTTTGCGGGTGAGCTCGGCCATGTACTGGCGCGCCGAGACCCCCGGCGGCAGCGTGTGGACCTTGTCGGCATCGGCCACCGGCCCGCGCCGCCGGCCCGTCGGGCTCGTCAGATAGTCGAGGATCTCCTGCTCGCTCATCGTCAGCAGCGGGCTCGGCACGCCGCCGGCGGAGAAGTGCCGCGAAATCCAGTCGTTGGGCAGGTCGTACTGGCTGTTGAGGTCCGCCAGGCCCGGCATGATCTGCGGGTGGGTGGTGATGGCGTGGTGGCTTTCCATGAAGGCTTCGGTCAGCGCCTTCCAGTTGCAGCGGACCTTCTTCTGGATCCACAGCATGCGGTAGCGGTTCTCCCAGTCGAACTTCGCGAAGTCGTCCGCCAGCGGCTGGATGTAGTGGGCGAGAGGTCGGGCGTTGGGATCGAAGTTGACGAACACGAAGCCGCCCCAGGTGTCGACCCTGGCCTGCGGCAGGCTCATGTCCTTGCCCTCCCACTGCGGGAAGTCCCAGGCGATCGGGTTCTCCTTGAAGCTGCCGTCGGCGTTCCAGGTCAGCCCGTGGTAAGGGCACTTGAACTCCTGGCGACAGCCGTTGTGGGTCACCAGCTTGCGGCCGCGGTGCAGGCAGGAATTGTAGTACGCCTGGATCTTGTCGGGCGCGGTGCGGGTGACGATCAGCGACTTGCCGAGGATCTCGTAGAGGTGGTGGTCGCCGACCTCGGGGATGTCCTCCTCGCGGCAGGCCATCTGCCAGACCTTCGACCAGACGAAGCGCGCCTCCTTCTCGAAGAACTCGCGGTCGTAGTAGCGCGAGGCGGCCACCGGCTGCACGCCCACCTCGGGGATCCGCCCCTCCCGCAGGTAGTCCGGAACCGGCCGGCTGTCGCGGTTCAGGATGTCCTCGTAGGTGTCCCCCGGATGCCGGTCCGCGCGCTCCACAGAGCCCGATCCGTCCATGC
>JAQGIJ010000175.1 GCA_028291285.1 Phenylobacterium sp.
AGCCAGGATGCGCGAGGAGAACCCGCACCTCAGCGAGGCGCAGGCGCGCCACCTGACCGAGCACGCGGCGCGGCAGAACGAGGACGGCAGCTATTCCTGGAAGTTCGACCGCTACGCCCGCCTCGGCGGGGGGCCAGACGGGCTGACGGCGGAGCAGCAGTATCACCTGTGGCGGCGGATCAGCTGCCCGGTGCTGCTGGTGCGGGGCGCGGACTCCTTCTTCCCCGACCCGAGCCGGGACGGCCGCGTCGGCTACTTCCGGGACGCCCGGCTGGTCACCCTGCCCGACGCCGGCCACTGGGCGCACCACGACCAACTCGACCGGTTCATGAACGCGGTGTGGGGATTCCTGGACGAATAAGGCAACGTCATCCCGGACGGCCGCAGGCCGATCCGGGACGACTGTAGGCCCCTACGCCGGGACCGCGATGCGGCTGGCGTGCTTCTGGATGACCTCTTCGGCCTGGCGCATGATGTTGCGGATCGCCTCGGCGGCGGTGGGGATGTCGTGGATCAGGCCCTGGCTCTGGCCCACGGTCCAGATGCCGCCGTCGAGGTCGCCCTGCTCCAGGACGTTGGTGCGGCCGCGCACGCCGGCCACCAGGTGGCGCACGTCCTCGATGGTCTTGGTGGCGTCCTCCTGGATCTTCGCCACCTCCTCGGCGACGGCGTTGCGCGCCACGCGCGAGGTGTTGCGCAGGGTGCGGTTGGTCAGCAGGGTGTCGCGCTCGGTGTTCTCGACGATCTTGCGCTTCACGTTCTCGTGGATGCGGGCTTCCTTCGTCGCCATGAAGCGGGTGCCCATGTTGACCCCGTCGGCGCCCAGCATCAGGGCCGCGGCCAGGCTGCGGCCGTCGGCCATGCCGCCCGAGGCGATGATCGGCACCTTGATGGCGTCGGCCGTCGCCGGCAGCAGCACGATCAGGCCGATGTCGTCCTCGCCCGGGTGACCGGCGCATTCGAAGCCGTCGATGGAGATCACGTCGACCCCCAGCTTCTCGGCGCTGACCGCGTGGCGCACCGAGGTGCACTTGTGGATCACCTTCACGCCGTGGGCCTTGAAGTCCGGCAGGTGGTCCACCGGGCTGCGGCCGGCGGTCTCGACGATCTTGATCCCCGTCTCGATGATGGCGCGGCGGTACTCGTCGTAGGGGATCGGGTTCAGCGACGGCAGGATGGTCAGGTTGACGCCGAACGGCTTGTCGGTGGCGTCGCGCGTGCGCTTGATCTCGGCTTCCAGCTCTTCCGCCGACTGGAACATGTGGGCGGTGATGAAGCCGAGGCCGCCGCCGTTGGCCACCGCCGCCACCAGCGGGCCGTAGCCCACGCCGGTCATGCCGCCCATGACCACGGGGGTCTCCACGCCGAACATCTCGGTAATGCGAGTCTTGATCATCGTTCCCTGTCCCTGTTCTCTGTCGCGGCCGATGTCCGCGCGTTCGGCGCACGCGCCGCGTGCAAGTCAAAATCCTCTATATTATTCAGCCATGTCGCCGGCAAATAGAAAACGGGAGAGACGGCCATGACCTCCAACCTGCCAAGTCACGGGCTGCAGCTTCGGTCGACGGTGACGAGCGCGGGCGAGATCGCGCTCGAGCTGGCCGCGGTCCCGGTTCCCGAGCCACGTCCGGATCAGGTCGTTATCCGGGTTGAGGCCGCGCCGATCAACCCCTCCGATCTCGGCCTGCTGCTCGGCCCAGCCGATCCGGCCCAGGCGCAGTTCGGCGGCACCCCCGAACGCCCCACCATGACCGCGCCGCTGCCGCCTGCGGCGCTGCGGGCCATGGCCGGCCGCGTCGACCAGTCGATGCCCGTCGGCAACGAGGGCGCAGGCGTGGTGGTCGCCGCCGGATCCGAGGCTCAGCACCTCATCGGCAAGCGCGTCGCGGTGCTCGGCGGCGCCATGTTCGGCCAGTACCGCACGGCCCGGGCCGTCGACGTGCTGGTGCTGCCCGACGACGTCAGCTCGGCCGAGGGCGCCGCCCCTTTCGTCAATCCGCTGACCGCGCTCGCCATGGTCGAGACGATGCGGCTGGAAGGGCAGACGGCGCTGGTCCACACCGCCGCGGCCTCCAATCTCGGCCAGATGCTGGTGAAGCTCTGCGCCGAGGAGGCGATCGCCCTGGTCAACATCGTGCGCAAGCCGGAGCAGGCCGAGCTGCTCCGCGGCCTCGGCGCGAAATACGTCTGCGACACCAGCGCGCCGACCTTCATGGCCAACCTCACCGAGGCGCTGAAGGAGACCGGCGCCACGCTCGCCTTCGACGCGGTCGGCGGCGGCAAGCTCGCGAACCAGATCCTGGTCGCCATGGAGGCCGCGGCCCTGGCCAGGGGCGGCAACTACAGCCGCTACGGCTCCTCCACCGACAAGCAGGTCTACATCTACGGCGCCCTGGACATGAGCCCGACGGAGCTGACCCGAAGCTACGGCATGAGCTGGGGCGTAGGCGGCTTCCTGCTCACCAACTTCATGCAGAAGCTCGGCGCCGAGGGCGCGCAGCGGCTGCGCCAGCGGGTGCTGAAGGACCTGAAGACCACCTTCGCCAGCACCTACACCCGCGAGATCTCGCTCGCCGAGGCGCTGCAGCGGGACGTCATGATGGCCTACAATCGCCGGGCCACGGGCGAGAAGTACCTGATCAACCCGAGCAAATGAGCCGGGACCAGAACCATCGGGAGGGACCATGAAGGATCTCAAGGGCAAGGCCGCGGTGATCACCGGCGGCGCCGGCGGCATCGGCCGGGGCGCGGCCCTGGCCTTCGCCCGACGCGGCGCCAACGTGCTGCTGGCCGACATCAACGAAGCCGGCCTGGCGGCCACCGCCGAGGAGGTGCGCGGCCTCGGCGTCACGGCCGAGTTCTGCGCCTGCGATGTGGGCCAGGCCGACACCTTCGAGCGGCTGCGCGACCAGGCCAAGGCCCGCCTCGGCGGCTGCGACCTCCTGATGAACAACGTCGGCGTGCTGATCGGCGGCCGGCCGCAGGACATTCCGCTCTCCGAGTGGGAGCGGATCCTCAACACCAACCTGATGTCGGTGGTGCGCAGCCAGGCGGCCTTCCTGCCGGACTTCGTGGCGCGCGGCTCCGGCCACATCGTCAACGTAGCCTCGATGGCGGGGCTCTATCCCTATGCCTACGACCGCATGCCCTATGCCGCGAGCAAGGCCGCCATCGTAGCGATCAGCGAGGGCCTGTTCATGTACCTGCGCCCGCTGGGCGTCGGCGTGACCATGGTCTGCCCCGGCCCAGTGAGCACCGGCATCAGCCGCAGCATGAAGACCTACGGGCCACCGCTCGGCCTGCGCGGGCCGGGGCCGGAGTTCAAGGCGATCACCGCCGAGGAGGCCGGCGAAATGATCGCTGAGGCCGTCCTCGCCGACCGATTCCTGCTGCTCACCCATCCTGAAGCCAAGGCCTATCTGCAGCGCCGCGCCGCGGACTGGGACAAGTTCTTGATCGGCCAGGCGGACGAGATCGCCGCGGCGGAGAGCTACGGCGGCGGCCCGCGCTGAGCGCGCTTCAGACCAGCACGCGCGCGCTGCGCAGCGCCTGAACCTCCGCCGC
>JAQGIJ010000540.1 GCA_028291285.1 Phenylobacterium sp.
CGCGCCTTTACCCACGGCTCCAGCGGCGCCAACGCCGACATGGCCGTCGAGGCCGTCCCGCAGCACGAAGACCGCCACATCGAAGTCCCGCACGCCCGCGCGGTGGAGCCGCTGCCCAAGGGCGAGAAGCACGACCAGCTGGCCGAGAAGAAGGCAAACGCAGAGAGCCACCAGGAAGCCATGCTTGACGATGCCATCGAAGAGACCTTCCCCGGCAGCGACCCGATCAGCCCCAAGCACATCACCTGACCCTACCTCCCCCACGGCGCCAGCCGTGGGGGAGCAGTCCTACCGCGCCTGGGCGGCGCCGACGCTGTCGGCCATGGCGGCGCGGCGCAGGCCCAGGGGCCTGGGCGCGCCCACCGTGGTGTCGACGGCGGTCTGGTGCTCGATCTCGGAATTGAGCTCGCCGCCCGCCAGCACCACGACGGTCGACAGATAGATCCACATCATGAAGCCGATCACCGCGCCCAGCGAGCCGTAGGTCTTGTCGAAATGGGCGAAGTTGCCGACGTAGAGTGAGAAGAGCACCGAGGCGATCACCCAGAAGATGATCACGCCCGCGCTGCCCCAACTGATCCATTTCCACTGCACCGGGTCGCGGCTGGGCCCGAAGCGATAGAGCAGCGCGAGCCCCACCGTCAGCTCGGCCAGCAGCACCGGCCAGCTGATCCAGCTGAACACCAGCGCCGCCTGGTGTCCGACGAAGGCCTCGATCGCGGGCTTGGCGGCCAGCAGGGCGATGCTGGCCAGGACGAACGCCAGGAAGCCCAGGGTGAAGGCCAGGGAGATGGCGGTGCGCTAGAGGACGCTGCGCGTCTCGCGCTCCTCATAGGCGATGTTGAGGCCGGTCATCAGCGACTTGACCGCCCCATTGGCGCTCCAGATCGAGGCCAGGAGGCCGAGAATGAAGGCCAGCGACTGGGCGTCCTTGTTGGCCGCCGCGATGCGGATCATCTGGTCGCCGATGAACTGCAGGGTGGCGGGAGGCAGGACGAAGGAAAGCAGCGCCAGGTGGTGCTGGGCGTCGGCCACGTCGGCGAAGAGGCCGTAGAGGGCCACGAAGGCCGCCAGCCCCGGGAACAGGGCCAGCAGGGTGTAGAAGGTGACGCCTGCGGCCACCAGCGGCACCTGGTCCTCGGTGAACTCCTTCCTGGTGCGGATCAGGATGTCCTTCCAGCCGCGCCGGGGGATCTCGTGCGGGGACCGGGCGAAGCGGCCGCGGCCGGCCTCGCGTCCGCGGGCCTTCTGACGGGCGGGGTCCTGGAGCAGCGCCACGGCGGCGCTCGCCAGCACCACGAGCGGCGCCACGTCCCAGGCGAGACTGCCCTTGCGCCGCTCGGCCGCCGCCTCGTCCTTCCGCCGCTTGGCCATCGCCGCTCGAACCTCCGCATGCCCCGATCGACGGCGGCAATGCTCGGGCCTCAGCTGCGGTTCCTAATGAGACGTCAGGCGCTTGCGCGCAGCGCCTCATACGCCTCCTGGGCCTCGAGCCACTCGGCCTCTGCGGCCTCGACCGCGGACTGGGCGGCCTCGCGCCGGCGGCCGAGCTCGGCCGCCTTGGCCGGATCGCGGGCGAACAGGGCCGGGTCGGTGAGCGCCTGGTCGATCTTCGCCAGCTCTTCCGCCGCGCGTGCGAGCGCCGCCTCGGCGGATTCGGCCCGGCGCCGGGCCTGCCCGGTGGGGACCTTGGCGCGCGCCGGGGCCGGCGGCGGCGGAGCCGGCTTGGCGGGCTCCTCGCGGACCTGGCTCGGCGCCCGCGCTGCGTTGCGCGCCCGGTCCAGGACCAACTTCGCATAGTCGTCCATGTCGCCGTCGAACGGGGCGATCGTGCCGTCCGCGGCGAGCCATAGCCGGTCGGCCACCAGCTCCATCAGCGAGCGGTCGTGGGTGATCAGGATGACCGCGCCATTGTACTCGTTGAGCGCGTCGAGCAGCGCGCGGCGGCTGTCGATGTCCAGGTGGTTGGTGGGCTCGTCGAGGATCAACAGGTGCGGCGCCTCCATGGCCACGAGGTTCAGGAGCAAGCGCGCCCGCTCGCCGCCGGAGAGGTTGGCGACGGTGGTCTCGACCTTGTCGACGCCGATCCCGAAGGAGGCCAGCACCGCCCGGCGCTTGGCTTCGCTGGCCTCGGGCAACGCGCGGCGGATGATGTCGAGCGGGGTGTCGGCCGGGTCCATCGCCTCGATCTGGTGCTGGTGGAACCAGCCGACCTTGAGCTTGCCCGAGCGGTGCAGGTGGCCCGAATCGAGCTTCAGCGCGCCGGCCGCCAGCTTGGCGAAGGTCGACTTGCCCGCGCCGTTGACGCCCAGCAGGCCGATGCGGTCGTCGATGTCGAGCCGCAGGTTCAGCTTCTTCAGGATCGGCGCGCCGCCATAGCCCACCACCCCGTCCTCGACGCGCAGCAGCGGCGGGGGCAGGGGCCGCTCGGGCGAGGGCAGGATGAAGGGCGTGACGCGCTCCTCCACCACCGCGGCGATCGGCGGCAGCTTGGCCAGCATCTTCAGGCGCGACTGCGCCTGGGTCGCCTTGGAGGCCGTGGCGCGGAAGCGGTCGACGAAGCTCTGCAGGTGCGCGCGCCGGGCGTCGGTCTTGGCGCGGTTGGCCTCCTGCAGGCGCAGCTTCTCGGTGAGCTGGCGCTCGAAGGCGTCGTAGCCGCCGACGTAGAGCTCCAGCTTGCGGTCCTTCAGGTGCAGGATGTGGTCGACCGAGTTGTTGAGCAGCTCGCGGTCGTGGCTGATCACCATGGCGGTGTGCGGGTACTTCTTCAGCCTGGCTTCCAGCCAGAGCGCCCCTTCCAGGTCGAGGTAGTTGGTGGGCTCGTCCAGTAGCAGCAGGTCGGGCTCGGCGAAGAGCGCGGCGGCCAGGGCCACGCGCATGCGCCAGCCGCCGGAAAACTCCGCCATCGGCCGGACGAGGTCGGCCTGGGAAAAGCCCAGCCCGCTGAGGATCTCGGCGGCGCGGGAGGGCGCGCGGTCGGCGTCGATCTCGATCAGCCGGGAGTAGAGGTCCCCCATCTCATCGGGAGAGGCGCTCTCCAGGCGTTCGAGCAGGCCGGCGCGCTCCTCGTCGGCGGCCAGCACGGTGTCGAGCAGGGCGACCGGGGTCGCCGGATGCTCCTGGTCGACCGTGCCGATGCGGGCGTGCCGGGGCAGGCTGACCTCGCCGCCGCCGGGCGCCAGCTTGCCCAGGATCAGCTTGAAGAGGGTCGACTTGCCCACGCCATTGCGGCCGACGAGGCCGACCTTGGCGTCCTTCGGCAGCTTGACGCTCGCCTGGTCGAAGAAGCGCCGGCCCCAGGCGTCGAGGACGAGCTCATTGATCTGCAGCATGGGTCAGGAACGGGGGCTGAGGGCGCGCGCCAGCGCTCGCCGGAACTACGGGGAGGGATGAGATCAGGATCGTGTAGGCCGCGCCGTCGTCTGATCGCGGGCGGGCGGGCTCATAGCAGATGGCGCGACGTTCGTCATCGGCCGCGCGGTGCGCTCTGTTGTTCGAGCCGCCTTGGCGAGGCGGGACCTTGCGGCTATAGAGCCGGCCACTCCGCGGGCGCGCCCGCGGATCCTTCCAGAAAGCGAACCAGAGAGACATGACCGAACGTACCTTCTCGATCATCAAACCGGACGCCACGCGGCGGAACCTGACCGGCAAGGTCAATGCGGTGATCGAGGACGCCGGCCTGCGCATCGTGGCGCAGAAGCGCATCCGCATGAGCCGCCCCCAGGCGGAGACGTTCTACGAGGTGCACAAGGAGCGCCCCTTCTTCGGCGAGCTGGTCGAGTTCATGACCTCCGCGCCGGTCGTGGTGCAGGTGCTGGAAGGCGATAACGCCGTCGCCCGCTATCGCGAGGTGATGGGTGCGACCAACCCGGCCCAGGCGGCGGACGGCACCATCCGCAAGCTCTACGCCGAGAACGTCGGCGAAAACTCGGTCCACGGCTCCGACAGCCTGGAGAACGCCCAGATCGAGATCGCCCAATTCTTCACCGACGGCGAAATCGTCGGCTGAGCCGGGGCAACCCACGTCCCGCCGAGGGGGTTTCCCCTCGGCCGAAATTCAAGCGAACAGTCGATGCAGAGAGAGCCCAAGATCGGGGGCTTCACGGAGCGTCTTTCGGCGCAGGCCGAGGCGCGCAAAGCCCTCCTTGCCAAGATGAAGCCCAAGCCCACCGTGCGGCCGGAGGTGTTCGAGACGAGCGCCCAGAAGAAGGCCCGCGAGCTGGAAGAGGTGCGCGCCCGTCGGGCTGCGGAGAAGGAACAAGCCC
>JAQGIJ010000541.1 GCA_028291285.1 Phenylobacterium sp.
GACACCGCCGGGGTGCATCTTTGGCTAGGCGAGCGGCTGGCGGAACAAGCCGTTCGAGCGGGGCTGTTTGACTGGCTGATCGAGAAAGCCAGATGAGCGACGATGACGCCGGCGATGAGATCGCGCAGGCGCTGGAGATCCTCTCTGTCACTATCGGCGGCCTCTTCCTCGACCACGCCGACTTGGCGACCTCGCCGCCGCAAGGGGACGGCGGCTATGCCGAACTCGCCGAGACGCTCAGGCTAGCCGGGGCTGATATCGTCTCACTGGCGCAAGCCATGGCTGTGATGGCGCGGCGATTTTCAGGAAAAGCTTGAGGCTCGACCGTCGTTAAGGCGTCGCTTACGAACTACGGCGCAAGAGTAAGGCATCTCGACCGAGACAGGTCCCCACCCAAGCAACAAGGGGGACAGTCTTGTCTCATCCATTCGGTCGAGAGCAGCTCGAGCAGTTGCAAATCACGCTGCGGGATCCGGCGGCGCTGGTCCCAGACAAGCGGAATGCCCGGAACCACTCGAAAAAGCAGGTCGCCCAGATCGCGGCCAGCATAACGGCCACAACGTTCGCGAACCCCATCCTCATCGACGAGGCGCTCACGATCATCGCCGGCCACGGCCGGTTGCTCGCAGCCAAACTGCTGGGAATGACTCTCGTCCCGACGATCCAGCTCGCGGGTCTGAGCGAGGGTCAGAAAGCCGCGCTGCGAGTCGCAGACAACAAGCTGGCCCTCAATTCGTCCTGGGACCCTGACCTTCTGCGCCTCGAACTCGAGGCGATCGAGGTCGGCGGCATAGACCTGGAGATCTCTGGCTTCTCGGTGGGGGAGGTCGATGTTCTGCGCGTCAATGGTGATCCCGATGACGACATGATCCCTACGCCGCCAACGGTCGCGGTCACCCGGCCAGGCGACATCTGGCAGCTCGGGCCCCACCGCGTGGCCTGCATGGATGTCCGTGACGGGGACCTGCTCCAGGCGCTGATGGACGGCGCCATCGCACGGGCCGCATTCCTAGACCCGCCATTTAACGTGAAAATCGACGGCCACGCCGGCGGAAAGGGCAAGATCAAGCACCGCGAATTCGCCTTCGCATCCGGCGAGATGAGCCCAGCAGAGTTCGTGACCTTCCTGCGCGAGACGCTTGGCGCCTGCGCTGCCGTCTCGGCATCTGGAGCGGTCCACTTCGTCTGCATGGACCACGCCCACGCGGGCGAGCTGATCACGGCCGGCGAGGGCGTTTACAGCAAGCGCCTCAACATCTGCGTGTGGGTCAAATCCAACGCAGGGATGGGGAGCCTCTACCGGTCCCAGCAGGAGCTGATCTTCGTCTATCGCGTGGGCGGCGAACCCCACCGCAACAATGTAGAGCTCGGCAAGCACGGCCGCAACCGCACCAACGTCTGGCAGTACGCGTCGGTCAATACGTTCGGTGCTCGCGCCGCTGATCTGGAGCTGCATCCCACCGTCAAGCCCGTGGCCATGGTGGCTGACGCGATCAGGGACGTCACCAAGCCTGGCGAGGTTGTGCTGGACACCTTCTTGGGCTCCGGCACAAGCCTCATCGCCGCTGAGCGTACCGGTCGCGTCTTCCGCGGCCTCGATATCGATCCGGCCTATGTCGATCTCGCCATTGCCCGCTGGCGCGACCTGACCGGCGTCGAACCCCGTCTGGCCACAACCGGTCAGACATTCACCGCGATTCAGCAGGAGAGGCGCGGGCAATGAGTGCGATGAAAAAACCGAAGAGGACTCCAACCGGCGACTATGAGGTGGGCTACGGCAAGACGCCGTTGCACAGTCGGTTCAAGCCCGGGCAGGGCGGCTGGCCTAAGGGCAAGAAGCGGCGCCGCAGTGCGCCGCTCAGCGAGCTGGAAGCGGTGTTCGGTCGCAAGTCGACCATCACCGTGGACGGCAAGAAGATATCGGTGACGGCAGGCCAAGCGATGCTGTTCCTGCTCCAGCAGAAGGCGATGGGCGGCGACCTGAAGTCCATTGAGGCCTATCTCAAGTACGAGGATCGCTACCTGGCGGCCAGGCGTGAGCTGCTGGGGGAAGATGCCGATCCGGCCATAATCGAGCAGAAGCGGCAGCTCTCCGCCAAGCTCGTCAGCCTCCTCGAACGGGAGGCGGGGTCGATGAAGAAGGAGCGGATCAGATACGTCGAAGGCAAACCTCAAGCCGCGGATCGCCGCGAGAATGACGACGGCGGCGAGCCGCTTGTCGCCGCCCAAGGAAGATCCTGAAGGCGCGGCTTCGGACTGGACTTCGGCGCTGAAGAGAGCGTCAGTCGGTCGTCCTCGCCCGGCCAGTCCGGGCTCGCGGCGGTAGCGGCAACAACGGGTTCGCCGCTACCGCCAAGAGGACTGACGATGTCAACTACCCCCTCAACCACTACCCCCCGCCGCCCTCGCACGCGCGCTCAGACCGCGGCGCCCACGCCAGCCCCCATCATTCACAACCCGAAGGGCAAGCTCGGCGCCCTGGTCGGCCCGATGCGCCGGCCGCAGGGCACCACGCTCGTCGAGATGATGGCAGCCAGCGGCTGGCAGGCCCACTCGGTGCGTGGCGCGATCGCCGGGACAGTGAAGAAGAAGCTGGGGCTCACCGTCGAAACCGAAAAACCAGGAGGCGAGCGCGTCTACCGCATCGTGACGCCGGCGCAGCCGTGACTGAGGTTCAGCCGCTGGTCGAGCTGAACGGGCTTTCGCTCGTCCAGCTTCGGCAGGTTTGGGTCGTGAGCTTTGGCGATGAGCCGCCCCGGCTCCGCACGCGCGAGCTGATGGCCCTGGCGCTAGCCTACCGGGTTCAGGTGGAGGCTGAGGGCGATCTCTCTGGTCGCGCCAAGCGCAGGCTGGCCGAGCTCGGACGCCGCTTCACGGCCGACCGCAACTTCACGCCGGCGCCGGGCCCGGTGCTGAAGCCGGGCTCCTCGATCATCAAGGCTTGGCGCGGCGTGCGCCACGAAGTGCGCGTAATGGAGGAGGGCTTCAGCTACCAGGGTGAGCGCTTTGGTTCGTTGACCGAGGTCGCCCAGCGGATCACCGGGACCAAATGGAATGGCCCGGTGTTCTTTGGTCTGAAGGCGCGTGTCCGATGAGCGTACGGTTGCGCTGCGCCATCTATACCCGGAAGTCCTCTGAGGAAGGCCTGGACCAGAACTTCAACAGCCTCCACGCCCAGCGGGAGGCCTGCGAGGCCTACGTCCTCTCCCAGGCCGGTGAGGGCTGGGTGGCGATCAAGGCCATCTATGACGATGGCGGCTACTCCGGCGGCAACATGGATCGCCCGGCCCTGAAGCAGTTGCTGGCCGACATCGCCCGGGGGCTGGTCGACATCGTGGTGGTATATAAGGTCGACCGCCTGACGCGGGCGCTCACCGACTTCGCCCGCATCGTCGAATCCTTCGACGCCAAGGGCGTCTCGTTCGTGTCCATCACCCAGGCTTTCAACACCACCTCCAGCATGGGGCGGCTGACGCTGAACGTGCTGCTGTCGTTCGCCCAGTTCGAACGCGAGGTCACCGGCGAGCGGATCCGCGACAAGGTCGCCGCCTCCAAGGCCAAGGGGCTGCGTATGGGTGGCCGCCCTCCGCTGGGCTACGACATCGCCGATGGCCGGCTAGCGGTGAACGTGGCCGAGGCCGGGCGGGTGAGGGCGATCTTCCAGCGCTACCTGGAGCTGGGTTCGGTCCACGCGCTGGTCCACGAAGGCGTCGACGGCAAGCGCTGGGCCAACAAGGCCGGCGCAACCGTGGGCGGCGGGCTCATGAGCCGCGGGGCGGTCCACTACCTGCTGCGCAATCCCGTCTACCGGGGCGTCACCTGCCATAAGCAGAACCGCTACGAGGACACCCATCCCGCCATCGTGCCCGAGGAGCTCTGGGCGGCGGTGCAGGCGAGGCTTGATGCTACCCGCGCCGCTAACCAGCCGCGCTCCAGGCTGGTGGGGGAGGGCGCCAGGTTGCAGGGCAAGGTGTTCGACGATCGTGGCAACCCAATGGTCATCGTCCACACCAATCGCCGGGCCAAGCGGTACCGCTACTACCTCTCCAAGGCGAAGCTGCTGCGTCGTGGTGAGAGCGGCAGCTTAAGCCGCATCTCGGCCGGAATGCTGGAGCAGTTCCTGCAGCACCATCTGAGGCCTTGGATCTCGGCAGGCTGGTGCGGGGAGGCCGGCGAGGCCGCGATCCTGACCGCGGTCCAGCGCACCATCCTGAGCGAGGATCGGATCGAGGTGCGGCTGGCGACCGACGCGCTCTCGTCCGCTGGAGCAGCGGCGGCCAAGCCCGAGCCAACCGAGGAAGGGGTTGCGACCGTGAGGCTGGCGTTTGAGATGCGCCGCCGTCAGGGCGCGGTGATCCTCCATGCGCCGGGCGCAGCGCCAGAGGCGCCGACCAAGATCGATCGCGCCCTGGTCCGAGCCGTCGTGCTGGCGCGAAGTTGGATGCAGGCACTCGCCTCCGGCGAGGTTGGCTCCATCACCGCGCTCGCGGAGCGGGAAGGGCTTTGTAGCCACTATACCTCCCGGCTCCTGCCGCTGGCATTCCTCGCTCCTGACTTGGTGGAGCTTGTGCTCGCGGGACGACAGCCGCGCGCGCTCACGCTGCAGGGTCTGACCTCCAAGACCTTGCCCGCCGATTGGAAAGCCCAGCGGCGAGCGTTCGCAGCGTTTGGCTGAAATTCCCTATTCGCTTCCCAATCGGGCGCGAAAAATTCCCTATTGGCATCGCGGGATTTCCCCGACTTAGGTGGGTTGACGATTTGAATTGCATCCTGTTTTTGCGCGGCCAACGGCCGCTCAACGGGGTGGTGGCGACGCAATTCCCGTTGCAATTCCCTATTGATGGGAATTCGGGCGCGGCGGCGCGGAAACCTACACTCTTGGCCAACGGCCAGAGAGCCGGGCGGCAAAAGGTCTGGCAATGCGGGAATCCGGGCCGGCGGAGAGCCGACGATGCGCCCGCATGTGTGGCTAACCGACGGGAACGTCGCGGGTTTTGCGCAGGGGAAAAGTCAGCCCGGTTTAGCCGGGGAAAGAATGGTCGGAGTGGCAGGATTCGAACCTGCGACCCCCGCGTCCCGAACGCGGTGCTCTACCAGACTGAGCCACACTCCGACTTGGGAGCGGGCCTTATAGGGGAGCATCTTCGGGGCCGCAAGAAGCCCATCGGGGCGTTGCATCCCGAAAGCCTTCGCGCTATCTCGCAGCCCTCGCGGGGGGCAGCCCCTCTGAGCCGTTCCTGCTGGGGAATGGTGTAATGGTAACACAGCGGTTTTTGGTACCGTCGTTCTAGGTTCGAGTCCTAGTTCCCCAGCCACGGAATTCAGTGACGTTTTTGCCTGTTCCACCCGCTGTGGATCGGCCCGGGCGGGCGGTGTTCGTGCGCCGGCTCCAGAGGCGCCGTGGCGGGTCGCCGCCGAAGTGCTCCAACGCGAACGCCGCGGCCGACACCTACGGCAGACTGAGCAACACCGGCGCCAGCTGACAGAGACGGACCTTCCACGCCTGATCGCCCGCATCCGGCGGTGCGTGAAGGGGTTCGGCGCCCCGGGGAACCGGGCGTCGCGCGCCGTCCGGGCACACGCCGCGCCGTTCGGGCGTTGCGCCAGGGTGTGGAGCGGCGAAGGCGATGACTGGGCAAGAGAACGGCAAGCCACAGACAGTGGGGCAGGGTCTGGCAGCCGGCGAGGGTCTGGCCCCTGAGACCCTGCTGCTGAGCTACGGCTTCGATCCTTCGCTGTCCGAGGGCGCGGTGAAGACGCCGATCTTCCTGACCTCCACCTTCGCTTTCAAGACGTGCGCGGAGGGCAAGCAGCTCTTCGACTATATGAGCGGACGCGTTCCCCTGCCGCCCGGTCTGCAGCCGGGGCTGATCTACACCCGCTTCAACAATCCCAACCTGCAGATCGTCGAGGAGCGGCTCGCGATCCTGGAGAAGGCGGATTCCTGCGCCCTGTTCTCCAGCGGCATGGCGGCGATCACGACGGTGCTGCTCTCGGTGGCCGCGCCTGGCCAGGTCGTATTGCGCAGCCGGCCGCTCTATGGCGGCACCGAGACCCTCTTCGACAGCCTGCTGGCGGGCCTGGGCGTCAGGAGCGTCAGCTTCCGGGACGGGCTGGACGGCGCAGCCGTGCGCGAGGCGGTGGAACAAGCCCTGGCGCTGGGACCGCTGGCGGCGATCTTCGTCGAAACCCCCGCCAACCCGACCAATGCTGTGGTCGATCTGCAGCTCATGGCCGAGGTCGCCGAGGAGGTGTCGCAACGCCAGCCCGAGCGTCCCCGGATCCTGGTCGATAACACCCTCCTGGGTCCGCTGCATCAGGCGCCGCTGGCCCACGGCGCCGACGCCGTCGTCTATTCCCTGACCAAGTACGTCGGCGGTCACAGCGACCTCATCGCCGGCGCCGTCCTGGGACCGGCGGATCTGATGAAGAAGGTCCGCTCGATCCGCAATCTGATCGGCAACCAGCTGGACGTGCACAGCGCCTGGATGCTGACGCGGTCGCTGGAGACGCTCCGGCTGCGCATCGACCAGGCGTTCGCCAACGCCGCGGTGGTGGCGGAATGGCTCTCGTCCCACCCCCGCGTCGAGACGGTCGCCTACCTCGGCGCCCTGCCGCCCGGCTCTCCCGCCGCCGACGTCGTCGCCCGTCAGTGCGGCGCTCACGGCGCCACATTCTCCTTCGTGGTGGAGGGCGGGGAGGCCGCGGCGTTCCGGGTGCTGGATCGACTGAAGATCTTCAAGCTCGCGGTCAGCCTGGGGGGCACGGAATCCCTCGCCTGCCATCCCGGCAGCACGACGCATTCCGGCGTGCCGGCCGCCGAACGGGAGGCGCTCGGCATCGCCGAGGGCATGATCCGGCTCTCGATCGGGCTGGAAGCGCCCAAGGACCTGATTGCGGACCTGGATGCCGCCTTGGCGAGCCTGTAGCCCCAGCGGCGTTGACCTAAGCCACACTCCCCGAGCCTCCGCCCGTCGCCGATGCGTCGCCCGATTGTTTTGCGGCCACCGTGCGACGGACCGGCCCGGGCCGGCGTTTCGTCGGTTGGCGTGGTCAGGCGCCTGGACATTGCTCGCGTGCAGGCTGTACGGAAGACGCCGAGCCTCTGGCGGACACCTAGCCCGGGGTGGTCAGCCCGGTTTCAGCATGGCGAGGAATGGTCGTGAAGGTTAAGGCCGACAACAAGCTTTGCAGCGGTCACGCGCGGTGCGCCTCCGTAGCGCCGGAGATCTTTACGCTCACCGACGACGGCTACATCGGCTTCAGCGAAAAAGAGATCTCGCCCGACCAGGTCGCGCTTGCCCGTCGCGGCGTGCGCGCCTGCCCGGAGCGGGCGCTGAGCCTGATCGAGGACGAGAACGGGGCCGCTTAGGGCCTGTTCAGCCGAGCTGATCGTCGGCGACGACGGGGCGGCTCTCGCGCGTACCGCGCATGCGCCCGTCGGGATCGTCAGGATCCGAGGTCAGGATCACGTAGTCCTCGTGCACCTCGAGGAGCACGCCGGCGAAGGGGAAGTCCTGGAACCGGCCGGGCACGCGATAGCTCACCTGGTCTCCGACCTTGAAGCTGGCCGGATCGAAGTTGAAGTCGATCGGGCATTTCTCTTCGCTCATGCGCTCTCTCCTCCTATGCGGCGGCGTCGGTTCAGGTCGGCCAGACGAGCGGGAGCCGGGGGACGGCGATCAGGCCCGGGAAGGCCGTGGTGTCCGCGCCCGGCTTGACGGAGAAGGGCGGCACCCGACGCAGGAACTCGCCCAACGCCAGCCGCAGCTCGCGGCGCGCCAGGTGCGAGCCCAGGCAGCGGTGCGGGCCCCCGGCGAGGGTGAAGTGGCGGTTCGACGGACGATCGAGCTTGAAGCTCCGCGGGTCGGAGAACTCCGCGGCGTCGAAATTGCCCGCGGAGTTGAAGGCCATGATGTGATCGCCGGTCTGGATCTTCACCCCGTGGATCTCGTGGTCTTCCTTCACCAGCCGGGTGGAATTCACCAGCGGCTGCATGCGCAGGAACTCTTCGATGGCGTCGGGGATCAGGCTGGGGTCGTCGCGCAAGGTCTGCTGCAGCTCGGGCTCCCGCGCCAGGCGGCGGAACATCAGGGAGGTGGTGGCCGCGACCGTGTCCAGGCCGCCCAGCCAGAGGAAGGCCACCGTGCCGATGATCTCGTCGTCGGTCAGCGGGCGCCCCTCGATCTGACCGTGGACGATGTGGCTGGTCAGGTTGTCGCCGGGCTCACGCCTCATCTCCTCGATGAAGCTGCGCAGGTAAGCGAGCGCCGAACTGATCCCCCACTGGATCCGCTTCAGCTCGCCGTGGCTGTGCAGGATAGCGTATTCCCAGGCGAGGAACTCCTCCAGCTTCTCGGCCGGGAAGCCCATCAGGTCCATGAAGACGCGCACCGGATAGAGCCGGCCGAAGTCGTAGGCGACGTCGCATTCGCCCTGGTCGATGAAGCTGTCGATCAGGCCGTTGATGGTGGCCAGGATGCGCGGCTCCATCTGCGTGATCGCCTTGGGCGAGAACCAGGGATTGAGCAGGATCCGGTACTTGCCGTGTTCCGGCGGGTCGACCGCCAGCGGAATCATCCGGAAGGTCTCGCCCACGAGCGCCTGGAAGTTCGCCGCATCCGCCGTCGAGTAGAGGGCGTCGTTCTGGTAGACCTCGCGGATGTCCTCGTAGTGGGTGACCACCCAGGTCCCCTGAAACAGGCGGCCCTGCTGCGGGAAGGAAAAGAAGATCGGCGGCAGCGTCTCGTAGACGTCCCGGGTGCGGCTGAAGGGGTCCGCCAGGTCGTTGGCGGCCAGGTAGGGCATGATGTCGACGACCAGTTCCGACGGCACGTGCGGCGGGATCACCTTGGGCGGGCGTTCGGGCGCCGTCACCTGCGCTGCGGTCTGATCGGTCACTTGGCTTCCTCCTTGCCGAGCCTCAGCGCTGAGCGTCTCGGCCGGTTCTCGCCGCA
>JAQGIJ010000552.1 GCA_028291285.1 Phenylobacterium sp.
CGGGCGAGCCGGGCGCGCGGACCCGCAGCCACTCCGGCTTCTTCAGGAGCGGGGTGTCCGGACGGTTGCGCTTCTCCGGGTGACGCGGACGCTTGTCGCCCAGGGTGTCGATGACCACGGCCATGGCTCCTTAGATCGTCGGTCCGAGCCTTCGGATCAAGCCGCGAATAGCCGCGGCGGACGCCCGGCCGCGCGATCACGCAACGTGTCCATTCTTTTCAAGCCGGAAGCGTCTCTGTAGGGTTCGCGACCGGGAGACCGGCGCGTCCCGGGAGGTTTTCGCACGTGTCGCTGACATTCGACCCCAGACAGGCACAGACATCGCTGTTCGACGCCCTGGTCGAAGCCGCCCACGTCCACGGACGGCGCAAGCCGATCCTGGAGGACCAGGAGCGCACCCCCCTCACCTATCTCGACCTGATCCGCGCCTCCTTCGCGCTCGGTCGCAAGATCGCCGGCTTCACCAGTCGGGGCGAGCACGTGGGCGTGCTGCTGCCGTCGAGCCAGGCGGCGGTGATCACCTTCTTCGCCCTGCATGCCTTCGGCCGCGTGCCGACCATGCTTAACTTCACCGCCGGCATCCGCAACCTGCGGGCCGCCTGCGAGCTGGCCGGGGTCAAGCGGGTGCTGACCTCCCACCGCTTCGTCGAGCAAGGCAAGCTGCACGACCAGATCGACGCGCTGGAGACCATGGCCAGCGTCACCTACCTGGAGGAGGTGCGCGAGAGCATCGGCCTGGCCGACAAGCTGTTCGCCGCGGCGGCCGCCGCCTTCCCCGGCCAGGTTCGGACCCGAACGCGGCCGAGCGACCCCGGCGTCATCCTCTTCACCTCAGGCAGCTTCGGCGCCCCGCGCGGCGTGGTGCTGACCCAGGCCAACCTGATCGCCAACGTCCTGCAGGTGGCCGCCCACATCGACCTCGATCCGCAGTGGGTGATGTTCAACCCGCTGCCGGTGTTCCACTGCTTCGGCCTCACCGGCGGGGTGCTGCTGCCGCTGCTGCGCGGGCTGAAGGCCTTCCAGTACCCCTCGCCGCTGCACACCAAGCAGATCCCGGCGCTGATCAAGGACTCCAAGGCCTCGATCCTGCTGGCCACCGACACCTTCGTGAACCAGTACGCCCGCAGCGCCAATCCGGGCGACCTCTCCGGCCTGGAGTTCATCGTCTGCGGCGCCGAGAAGGTGCGCGAGGAGACACACAACGTCGTCGCCGAGCGATTCGGGCCCATCCCGGTGCTGGAGGGCTATGGCGCCACCGAGGCCTCTCCGGTGATCGCGGTGAACAAGCCGGTCGACAACCGCCGCGGCACGGTGGGCGGCCTGTTGCCTGGCGTCGAGGCCCGGCTGGAGCCGGTGGACGGCATCGCCGGCGGCGGGCGGCTGTACGTGCGCGGCCCCAATGTCATGGCCGGCTATCTGCAGCCCGGCGGCCTGATCGATGCGCCCAGTGACGGCTGGCACGACACGGGCGACGTGGTGTCGCTGAGCGACGACAATTGGGTCAAGATCCTGGGGCGGGCCAAGCGGTTCGCCAAGGTCGGCGGCGAGATGGTCTCGCTCACCGCCGCCGAGGACCTGGCCTCCGCCGTCTGGCCCGAATGCCGCCACGCGGTGGTGGCCGTCGCCGACCCGAAGAAGGGCGAGCGGCTGATCCTGGTCACCGACAAGCGCGACGCCGAGACCGCGGCCCTGCTGGCCCACGCCCAGAGGGTCGGCGCGCCGGAGCTCGCCGTGCCGCGCCGCATCATCCGGGTGACGGAGATCCCCGTCCTGGGCACCGGCAAGACCGACTATGTGGCCCTGGAGCGGATCGTCGAGACGGAGCTTCGCCGGGTGGCCTGACGATCCAGGACGGATGGACGAGGAGCAAGCCGATGCCGGACCTGACTGCCTGGTCGCCGAGAGTGCTGAGCCTACTGCGGATCGTCACCGCCCTGCTGTTCGTGGAGCACGGGCTGATGAAGCTCGTCCACTTCCCGACCGCCCAGCCCGGCGCGCCCGGCTCGCTGCCGCCCCTGCTCGTCGCCGCAGCCTGCATCGAGGTGGTCGGCGGCGGCCTGGTCGCGCTCGGCCTCTTCACCCGCATCGCCGCCGTCGTCTGCTCCGGCGAGATGGCGGCGGCCTATTTCATGGCCCACCTCCCGAAAAGCTTCTGGCCGGCGGTCAACCAGGGCGACGCGGCGATCCTGTTCTGCTTCGTCTTCCTCTACCTGGTGTTCGCCGGGCCGGGGTGGTGGAGCATGGTTGCGGCGGTGCGGAAGGTCATCTGAGGCGATCGCTCGCCTTTAGATGTGCAGCACCTTGCCGAAGGCGTCGAGGGCGGACTCGTGCATGGCCTCGCTCAGGGTCGGGTGGGGGAAGACCGCGGCCTGCAGCTCGACCTCAGTGGCCTCCAGCGTCATGGCTAGCGCGAAGCCCTGGATCATCTCCGTGACCTCGGCGCCGATCATGTGCGCCCCGATCAGCGCGCCGGTCCTGGCGTCGAAGACGGTCTTCACGAACCCCTCGGTCTCGCCCGAGGCGATCGCCTTGCCGTTCACCCGGAAGGGGAAGCGGCCGACCTTGACCTCGATGCCCTGCTCCTTGGCCTGGGCCTCGGTGACGCCCACCGACGCCACCTGCGGATTGGAATAGGTGCAGGCCGGGATCGGCGAGCTCAGGTTGGCGGGCTTCAGGCCGGCGATGTGCTCGCCGCAGGGCACGCCCTCGTGGGAGGCCTTGTGCGCCAGCCACGGCGGGCCCGCCACATCGCCGATGGCGTAG
>JAQGIJ010000564.1 GCA_028291285.1 Phenylobacterium sp.
ATGAAATGCAGGCTGCCCGGGCCGCACGTCCCCGCCATGGCGGTCAGCCGCCCGGTCAACTGAGCCTCGGCCTGGGCGGCGAACGCGCCCGCCTCCTCATGGCGCACATGCACCCAGCCGATGCCGCTATGGTGGATGTGGCTTGCGATGACGTTGAGGGTGTCTCCGACGATCCCGTAGCAGTTCTGGACGCCGGCAGACTGCAGCGTGTCGACGATCACCTTGGCGACCTTCTTACTCATCTTACTGATCCCTGACGGAGGCATGGGCGGGCGACGCCTCGCGGCGGCGCCAAGACCGCCAAGGTGGGCTGTGGCGAAGGACAGCCAAATCGCCCGATCGGGTGGGCCGGAAGCATCTGTGGAGTGACCGTCGATCCGACGAGCAAGCGTCGTGCGGCCGACGTTCAGATGAGGCCCAGTCGTTCCGCCCGGGCGACGGCTTCTGCACGGTTGGCGGCGTCGAGCTTGGCGAAGATGTTCTTCGCATGCGTCTTTACCGTGTCCACGGCTATGCCCAGGGCTTGGGCGACCCTCTTGTTGGAATGGCCACGGCTGATCAGGCGCAGGATCGCGCATTCGCGACCGCTCAATGGTCCGCGCGTGCGGCTGACGGGCGCCGCCGGCGCCGCTGGCCAGCGGCTCACGAGGTGGGAGACGTAGGCCGCCATGGGCCTGCACGCCGGGTCGAGCGCCGTGCGTGCAAGCACGCGCTGCAGCAGGGCCGCGACACGGGGGCCGCCATCGAGGATGGTCTGACAGAGCCCCACGCCGGCTCCGATATGAAGCAGGCGGAACATAAGGTTGAGCGCCTCGTCGTCCTCACCGATCGCGGTCAGGCTATCGACGAGCAGCACCGCAAGCTGCAGGCCGAGATGCAAGTCGCGCCGCCCAAGGGCCGCGTGGTGGAGCTGGCGCACCACCGCGACCGCGCCGCGGTTCGGCGTGCGATGCAGGTCCAGCCGGGCGCGGGCCAGATCGGCGGCGCGGATCACCGGCCAATCGACGTCGTCCCGACCCTGGCGGTTGAGCGCCAATTGCGCGAGACGCTCCATCGCATCCTGCGCCTCGTCCCACCTCTGCTCGGCCAGCAAGAGCTCGAGGCGCTCGAGCAAGCAGGCCGACGTCAACCGCGTCCACCGGCGCTGCTCGCCCAGGGCTTCGCCTTCGCGCAGCAAGGCGGCGGCGAACTGGGCCTCCCCCCGGCGGGCGGCGATGCGTCCCATCAGCGGATAGGCGCGAACCGCGCTATCGACGGCGCCGATCGTTCGCAGCGCGCCCAGCCGGCGCTCGAGGAGATCCCAGGCGCAATCGGCGTCGCCCTGTTCATAAAGCAGGCCCGCGAGCACGGCGGCGGGGAAGAGGCCGGCGGCCCCGGGTTGTAGCTCGACGAGGTCCAGGGCGCCCTGCGCCAGCAGCCTGGCTCCGGAAAACCGCAGCTGCTCGGCCTCGATCGCCGCGGTCATGGCCTGGTCGTACGCCCTGCACTGGATCTGCCGCTTGTCGAGGCTGCTGGACGGCGGCGGCGGCGTCTCGGCGTAGAAGCGATCCAGGTCACCGCGGCGCCAATAGGCCAGCCGGCAGAGGGTGGCGGCCAGGTGCGCCCGTGGCCCTGCAGCCGCCCCCCGGAGCACCGCTTCCGCCAGGGCCAGGCAAGGCTCGGTCTGGTCCGCCGCGGCCAGCGCCAGGGCGCGCACCAGCTGGAGATCGCGGCGCGCCTCGGCGGCTGCCGGCTCCTCGAGATCGTTCAGCGACGGCTCGAGGCGCGAGGCGACTTCAACGGCCTCGTCGCTCCGGAGACTCAGAGCCAGAGCCCAGGCGCGGTCCAACGCCCGGCGGATTTCGGCCGGCGACTTGCCGCTGAGGTTCTGATCCAGGTTCGCCAGCCGGCTCATCGCGGCGATGTGCGCTTCCGGTCCGTCGCGGACGGCGGTCAGCAACCCGGCGGAGCCCGGCCCGCAGGCGATCGCGAACGGGGTGCTGGACGACGCGGGGAATTCCCCAAGGTCCGAAAGCAGGTCGGTCATGCAGACCTCGCGCATAGCCAGGGCGGACGCAACGGAGCAGCGCAACGGAGTTGATTGGGCCGCGGGCGGCGTCCACCGACCCGCCCAGGGTCCGCCCGTTTCTCCATTCGACCGAGCAAGAACCTGTAAGAAGTTGCCGGCGGAGGCGTTTGCGCCTCGGGTCGGGACGGCGGCCTGGACTTGACGCGAACCGTGCGCAGGAGACCGGTCCGACGCCCTCCCGGGGCATGACGCAGCGCCTTCCAGTCGGCCACGCGCAAGATTTCACCGCCCCATCGACAAGGCCGCCCGGCGCGGGGCCGGCCCGGCCGCCGATCGCAGTAATCCCTGCCCTATTGCCGCCCTTTTTGGGCTCGCTTGCGAGGCGAGTTGAGCCGTCCCCGGCAACGTTGGAATGGTGGCATAATTGTCCAGGTCACGAGAGCTACAGGTGGAGTTGCGTACGCCCGAGATGCGGACCGAAGTCGAAAGCTCTGTCTCGCCCGGCGGCCCGGACGCCCTGGCCGGGACGATCGCGTTCGGCCCGTTCCGGCTGGCGCCGGCCGAGCGGCGGCTGGAACGCGGCAGCAAGGTCGTCCGCATCGGCGGCCGGGCCCTGGACATCTTGATCGCGCTCGCTGCTCAGCCGGGGCGTGTCGTCGGCAAGGCGCAGCTGGCGGAAGCCGCCTGGCCCGGGATGGTCGTCGAGGAGGCCAACCTTCGCTTCCACATCGGCGTGCTTCGCAAGGCGCTCGATGAGGATTTGGCCGAGGGCAGCTTCATCACGACCATAGCCGGTCGAGGCTATTGCCTCTCCGCGCCGACCGCCCAACAGCCCGTCGCTCGCATCGCTGCTGAGTTGCGACCGGTGGACGAGGCGAACACGGTCGTCGGCCGAGACGCGGAGGAAGCCGAGCTGGCCAACCTGCTGAACCAGGCGGGCGCCGGCGACGCGCGATTGGTCTTCGTGACCGGCGAAGCGGGCCTCGGCAAATCCGCGCTGGCCGCGAGGGTTGTGCAGAACGCCGCGGCCGCGGGCGCCACGGCGGTCATCGGCCGCTGTCTTCCGAGCCATGCGGAGACCGACGCCTACTATCCGGTGCTCGATATCCTCATGCAGCTGGAGGGCGTCCACGATGACTTTGCGGCCATGATCTCGAAGATCGCACCGGCCTGGGCAGCTCAGCTGCCCGTCCTCACCGGACGGACGGCGGGGGGACCCGGGCAGAATCTCGTGGGTGTCACGGCCCACCGCATGTCACGGGAGCTCTGCGCGCTCCTGGAGATCGTGGCCAAGCAGCAACCCCTGGTCCTGGTTGTCGAAGATCTCCATTGGGCCGACCAGGCCACGCTGGACCTGCTCAGGGCGATCGCCAACCGGCGTCTCAAGTCTAAGCTGCTGATCC
>JAQGIJ010000567.1 GCA_028291285.1 Phenylobacterium sp.
AGATCGCCCGCCAGACCGACCTCCTGGCGCTGAACGCGGCGGTGGAGGCGGCCCGGGCCGGCGAGCACGGCAAGGGCTTTGCGGTGGTGGCTTCGGAGGTGCGCAAGCTCGCCGAGCGCAGCCAGACTGCCGCCGCCGAGATCGGCGCGGTCTCGTCGGAGACGGTCAAGGCCGCCCAATCGGCCGGCGAGATGCTGTCCGCGCTGGTGCCTAACATCCGCAAGACCGCCGAGCTGGTGAGCGAGATCAGCGCCGCCTGCCGTGAGCAGGACATCGGCGCCTCGCAGATCAACGAGGCGATCCAGCAGCTGGACAAGGTCACCCAGCAGAACTCGAGCGCCTCGGAAGAGATGAGCGCCACCTCCGAGGAGCTCGCCGCCCAGGCCGAGGAGCTGCAGACCTCCATCGCCTATTTCCGCGTCGACACCCAATCCGGCGCGGCCAAGCCGAAACCCGCCAGGGCGGCCGCGCCGCGGCATGCGGCGGCTGTTCCGCGCAAGGCCGCCGTCGGCGCCCCGGTGGCCGCCCAGCAGGCGCGCGCCCAGGGCTTCGCGCTCGACCTGGCCCAAGGCGGCCCGGACGCGGACGACGCCGATTTCCGGGCTTACGGCTGATGGCGGGAGCGGCTCAGTTCGTCACCCTGGCGCTGGGGGCGGAGTTCTTCGCCGTCTCCGTCGACCACGTCCGTGAAATCCTCGACTACGTTCCGCCGTTCGCCATTCCCGAGAGCCCGGCCTACATGCTCGGCCTCACCGACGTCCGCGGCCGGGCCACGCCCACGATCGACCTGCGCCGCAAGCTCGGCCTGACCCCTGCCGAGCCCACCCTGCAGACGCGGATCCTGGTGCTGGACGTGCCGCTCGAAGGTCGCACCCTGAGCATCGGCCTGGTCGCCGATCGCGTCATAGAGGTGGCGACCATCGAGGCCGAGGAGATCGAGCCCGCGCCCGACATCGGCGTGCGCTGGCGCAGCGAATACATCCGCGGCGTGGTGCGACGGGAGGGCAGCTTCCTGGTCCTGTTCGAGCTCAGCGGACTGCTGACCAGCGAGGATGTCGCCGACCTCACCCGCGCGCAGGCGGCCTGATCCGATGGCCAATGCCGCCCTCAAGACCGTTCCGATCTCCGCCGAGCTCAGCCCCAAGAATTTCCGCCGGCTCGCAGAGCTCATCCAGGGCTACAGCGGCATCAAGATGCCCGCCAGCAAGCGGACCATGCTCGAAGGCCGGCTTCGCCGCCGCATGCGCGCCACCGGCATCCAGGAGCTGAACGCCTACTGCGGATATATCTTTGAACAGGGCGGGCTCGAGGCGGAGATCGTCCACCTCATCGACGCGGTGACCACCAACAAGACCGAGTTCTTCCGCGAGCCGGCGCACTTCGAGTTCCTGCGCGACGCCGGCCTGGCGGCGCTGCCCACGCCGAACCGGCGCGGGATCAAGGCCTGGAGCGCCGCATGCTCAACCGGCGCGGAGCCCTACAGCCTGGCCATGGTCATCGAGGAGCATCTCCGGGAGACCCGCGCGGGGACGGACTATTCGATCCTCTGCACGGACCTCTGCACCGAAGTTCTTCGGGAGGCGCTCGCCGGCGTCTATTCGGAGGCCATGATCGAGCCGGTGCCGCTGGACCTGCGCCGCCGCTATCTCATGCGTGCGCGCGACAAGGACCATAGGGTCGTGCGGATCACGCCCGAGCTCCGCGCCAAACTGTTGTTCTCGCGTTTGAACCTGATGGACGACGCCTATCCGGCGGACGACGACATGGACATGATCTTCTGCCGGAACATCCTGATCTATTTCGACAAGCCGACGCAGGCGAGGGTGTTGCAGAGGCTCTGCGCGCATCTTCGGCCGGGCGGATTCCTGTTCCTCGGCCACTCCGAGTCCGTCGTGGGGATAGATCTTCCGGTGAAACAGGTCGCCAACACCGTATTCGAGCGGCGCTGAGCCGATGGGGCCGACGCGCAAGATCCGTGTCCTGATCGTCGACGACTCCGCGATCGTGCGCCAGACGCTGACGGCGGTGCTGGAGTCGGATCCGCAGATCGAGGTGCTCGGAGTCGCTTCCGACCCCTATGTCGCCGCCCGGCGGCTCCGCGACGAGGCGCCCGACGTCATCACCCTGGACGTCGAGATGCCGCGGATGGACGGCATCACCTTCCTGCGCAAGCTGATGGCGCAGCACCCGATCCCGGTCGTCATGTGCTCCTCGCTCACCGAGGCGGGCTCCGAGACCCTGTTGCAGGCGCTCTCCGCCGGCGCGGTGGACGTGATCCTGAAGCCGAAGATCGGCGCGGCCGAGCACCTGGCGGAGTCGCGGATCCGCATCTGCGACGCGGTGAAGGCGGCCGCGCGGGCCCGGGTCCGTGGGCGCCGGGCGCCGCCGCCCGAGATCTGCGACTCCGGGGTCCAGCCGGAGGGGAGGCTCACCGCCGACGCCATGCTGCCGCCGCCCAGCGGCCGGGCCATGGCGCGGACCACCGAGAGCATCGTCTGCGTCGGCGCGTCCACCGGCGGCACTGAATCCCTGCGCGAGGTGCTGACCGCGCTGCCGGCGAACGCCCCAGGGATGGTGATCGTCCAGCACATGCCGGAGCGCTTCACCGCCTCCTTCGCCCAGCGGCTCAACGAGCTTTGCGAGGTGGAGGTCAAGGAGGCGCAGGACGGCGACGCAATCCTGCGAGGCCGGGTGCTGATCGCGCCGGGCAACTACCACACGATGATCGAGCGCAGCGGCGCGAACTATTATGTCTCGGTGCGCTCCGGGCCGCTGGTGTCGCGCCACCGGCCGTCCGTCGACGTGCTGTTCCGCTCCGCCGCGCGCGCCGCGGGTTCCAACGCGGTGGGCGTGATCATGACCGGCATGGGCGACGACGGCGCGCGGGGCCTCGAGGAGATGAAGCGTGCGGGCGCCCGAACGATCGCCCAGGACGAGGCCACGTCGGTGGTGTTCGGCATGCCGAAGGAGGCCATCGCCCGCGGCTGCGTCGACAAGATCGCGCCCTTGCCGCAGATCGCCGCCGAGCTGCTGCGCGCCGCGGCGCGCTGAGGCCTCAGCAGAGCACGGCCTGCGACTCGTCTTCTCTGGCCGCGGCGGCGCCGACGCCCGGCCGGAAGCCCGCGGTGAGGGCGGCATGGACCTCGCGTTCCTGGGCCATGGTGTAGGACTTGGCGATGGCCTGGAGGATGGCCGCCAGGGCTTCGCTGTCGGCGCCCGGCGCGCCTTGCCCCTGGTCGAGGGCGGCGGCCGCAGCCTCCAGCGCCGCGCCGATCTCACTGTGGAAGTCCAGCGTCGTCGCCGCCTCGCCAAGCGCGCGAACGACCGTCTCGCCCTGCTCCGCCAGCGCCGAAAGATTCGCCTCCACCCCGGTGCTCGCGGTGCGCAGGCGATCGGTGGCGACCGTCAGGGCCGGGCCTGCCGCGCTGCTCGCCTGGTCCTCGGTGAGGCGGCCGGCGTCCGCCGCCAGCTGCTCGAGCGTGACGAGCGCGCGCTGGGCGGAGGTCTCGAGCAGATCCGCATGGGCGCGCAGCTCGATGGCGATCACCGACAGCGGCTTGCCCAGATCGCCGATGCGGGCGCATTTCAGCGTCGTGTTGAGCGCCATCTGCTGGACGTCGGTCTTGATCGCCTGGAGGACCGAGATCCGGCGGCTCAGTGCGTCGACCGCGGCGACCGCGGCGCGCGCGGTCCCGGCGGCGGCGGCGTCGGCCGCTTCCATCCGGTCCACCAGATCCAGCGCCTGCGCCAGATGCGCCGTCATCCGGTCGAGGAATCCTTCACCGCCCGCCGAGCGTCCGAACGCCAGGTCGCGCAGGCGCAGGAGCTCAGTCGCGCTGGCGGCGATCCCCGCCATGCTCTGGTGGACCTGGGCGGCGTCGGTGTTGAAATCCGCCGCGGCGGCTGCGAGCTGAGCGGAGAGCA
>JAQGIJ010000587.1 GCA_028291285.1 Phenylobacterium sp.
TCGGCGATGTGATCGGCGCGCACCACAGCCTGGAGCAGAAGTATCCGGGCGGCATGACCGACCACGTGCACCTGGAAATCATCGACACCCACGGCGCGCGGATCGACGCCACTCAGGTGATCACCGCGAAGCTTCAGTCCGTTTCGGCGCCGGCGCGCGGCTGAGTCGCCCAGAGAACGCCGTTCACTCATTTTGGGGGATGGCTGGAACGGCGGCGAAACGAATCATGTCCGAATCAGCGACACGCGCCCATTCAGCCTTTGTTCCCTACCAGCCATAGTAGCCGAGTCGCCTCCAGCCACAACGCGCGTGACCGTCAGCCTGCGGCGGATGGATCGAAGGCGGGCGCCTCGCCTTGACGCGGCAAGGGGCTTTCCTCTATATCGCCCGCTTCCGCGCGGGCCGCTCGGTCCGACGCTTCCTTTTTCCTACGCGAAGGTTCTTTCGCCATGTCGCGCCGTTGCGAACTCACGGGTGTCGGCCCGCTGGTCGGCCACAATGTGAGCCACTCGAATATCAAGACCAAGCGCCGCTTCCTGCCGGCGCTGGCGCCGGTGACCCTGCAGTCCGACGCGCTCGGCCAGTCCTTCAAGCTGCGCATCCGCAACGCGGCGCTGCGCACGCTCGACTTCCGCGGCGGCCTCGACGCCTTCCTGCTGAAGGCCCGCGACGAAGAGCTCTCCGCGCGCGCCCTGAAGATCAAGCGCCAGCTCAAGGCCAAGCTCGCCGACCAGCCGGCCGCCTGAGCGCCCACACCGATTGTCGTTCCGGAAAGGCCGCCCGCGAGGGCGGCCTTTTTGCTGTTTGGCCGCCGCATGCCCCCTCCGTCTCGGCGCTGGTGCGCCGATCCACCTCCCCGCATTGCGGTGGAGGATCTGAGAGCCGAGATGCTCCCCCGCTTGCGGGGGAGCTGTCAGCGAAGCTGACTGAGGGGGCGTGCGGCGGCCCTACGCCATCGCCGGCTGCTTCAGGGTTTCGCCGAACAGCGCCAGGAGCTCGCGCCAGTGGCGTTCGGCGGCGTCGCGGTCGTAGACCGGCATGTCGGTCGGGGCGTAGCCGTGCTTGGCGCCACGGTAGATGGTGACCTCGGCGTTGACGCCGGCGTCCTTCAGCGCCTTGTCGAGCCTGGCGCACTGGGCGTCGTCGAAGCCGGCGTCCTCGTCGGCCCCGGCCACCAGCACCTTGGCCTTGATCTTCGGCGCCACCAGGTGCGGGCTGTCGGCCGCGTCGGTGGCGACGTTCCCCGCGTGGAAGGCGCCCGCCGCGGCCACCCGGTCGGGGAAGCTGCCGGCGGCCCGGAGCGCCATGCCGCCGCCCATGCAGTAGCCGGTCACGCCAACCTTGTCGGCCTTGGCCTTCGGCTGCTTGGCGAGCCAGTCGAGGAAGGCGCCGGTGTCCTGCATCGATTTCTCGGCGCTGGTCGACTTGATGAACTTTTCGAAGAGCTCGGCCCGCTTGTCAGGATTGCTGAACACTTCGGCCGGGTTCATCGGCGCGTACGGGGCCACCCGCCAGAACATGTCCGGCAAGAGGACGTAGTAGCCGTCCGCGGCCAGCCGCTCGGCCATGTCGAACATCGCCGGGCGGATCGCCAGCGCGTCCATGTAGAGGATCACCGCGGGCCACGGCCCGGCGCCCTCCTCGGGCGTGAAGGCGAAGGCGCGGGCCTCTCCGTCGGGGGTGGGGATGGAAACGTCCTGGCGGCTCATCGGCTATCTCCTTTTTTGCGGCTTCCAGTCGAACGCCAGGAACAGCGTCCGCTCCGCGTTGGACAAGTTGTCGTCGGAAATCAGGGAGCAGCGCACCGACCCGTCGGCGCGGGGAAGCCCGGCGAGCCCTTCGAAATTGTCCACCGTGAGCGGGCTGGCAAGCCGCATCTCGTCGAGCGTGGCGCCCGTGGCGTCGACCACCCTCAGCGTCGTGCGCATGCCGGCCAGCACGCTGAAGCTCCGTAGCAGGTAGGCGCGGCGGCCGCCGGGCAGCGTCGCCACCGCACTTAGCCCCGCCTCCGCCGGCTTGGCCACCCGCGCGCTCGCCGTGCAGCCCGACGCCAGGTGGCAGACCCAGGTCTGGCCGCTCGCCTCGCCGCCGACGACATAGGCGTCGTCCCCGGCCTCCGGATCGGCGGCCAGCGCTTCCATGCCCAGGTTGAAGGGGAATTTCTCGTCCGGCGCGGGCGCCCGGCGCGGGGCGCCGCCGTCGTGCGGGTAGAGCAGGATGCGGTCGTCGCGCTCGAGGCTCACCAGCCGGTCGCCGCCCGCGAGCTCGGCGATCCCTTCGGAGTCCGCCTCGTTCTTGCCCAGCGCCGGCAGCGGCCGGCCGTCCTCCCCCGCCAGCGGGCTCAGCCGGGCCGCGGCGATGCCGTTCGGGCGGCCGGCGGCGTCCAGCACCAGCCGGCCCTCGAGGAGGTCGCCCTCGTCGCTGACCGAGAGCAGGCGCCCGTCGGGCCAGACCTTCAGGTCCGAGAGGCCGTGCAGCCGGGCGGTGTCGCGCGAGGTGAGCACCAGCCCGCCGGCGTAGGCGAAGTTCCCGACGCGGTCCTGGCGCGGATCGGCCGGGTTCAGCGCAACGGGCCGGGCCTGCACGGTGATCGCCGGCCCGGCGGCCACGGGGGCTGCGGGCCGCGCCGCCGAGGCTGAGCCGGCGCAGAGCGTCAGCAGCACCGCCAGCGCCCCCGCCAAGGGCCTCAAGCCACCGACCTCCGGACTTCCTTGAAGGTGGAGCGGCGGGCGCCGCCGCTGGGCCCTTGGGTGTTCGGCGGCGGGCCGAGCAGGCCCGCGTTCCCGCGCCCGACGTTGCGCGGCGCCTCGTCGAACAGCTCCGCCAGCTGATCGACGATGGCGCCGGCGAGCTGCTCCACGTCGACGATGGTGACGGCGTGGCGGTAGTAGCGGGTCACGTCGTGGCCGATGCCGATGGCGATCAGCTGCACGGGGCTCTTGGCCTCGATCTCGGCGATCACCTCGCGCAGGTGCCGCTCGAGGTAGTGGCCGGAGTTCACCGACAGGGTGGAGTCGTCCACCGGCGCGCCATCTGAGATCACCATCAGGATCCGCCGTTGCTCGGGCCGGCCGATCAGCCGCTGGTGCGCCCACAGCAGGGCCTCGCCGTCGATGTTCTCCTTCAGCAGCCCCTCGCGCATCATCAGGCCGAGGTTGCGGCGGGCGCGCCGCCAGGGCGCGTCGGCGGCCTTGTAGATGATGTGGCGCAGGTCGTTCAGCCGGCCGGGCTGCGCAGGCTTGCCGGCCTTCAGCCAGTCCTCGCGGGAGAGGCCGCCCTTCCAGGCCCGGGTGGTGAAGCCGAGGATCTCGGTCTTGACCCCGCAGCGCTCCAGCGTGCGCGCCAGGATGTCGGCGCAGACCGCCGCCACCATGATCGGCCGGCCGCGCATCGAGCCGGAGTTGTCGATCAGGATGGTGACCACGGTGTCGCGGAACTCGGTGTCCTCCTCCTCCTTGAAGGAGAGGGGGGCGGTGGGGTCGATGATCACCCGCGTCAGGCGCGCGGCGTCGAGGATGCCTTCCTCCAGGTCGAAGGTCCACGCGCGGTTCTGCTGGGCGAGCAGCTTGCGCTGCAGCCGGTTGGCCAGGCGCGAGACGACGTTCGACAGGCTGGCGAGCTGCTGGTCGAGATAGGCGCGCAGCCGGCCCAGCTCCTCGGTGTCGCAGAGCTCCTCGGCGGCCACGATCTCGTCGTGGGCGGTGGTGAAGACCTTGTAGGTGACGACCTTGCCCTCGCCCTTCAGGTCCGGGCGCGCGGGCTGTTCGCCCTCGCCCATCTCAGGCGTCTCGTCGGAGTCCTCCGCGTCGGCGCTTTCCTCGGCCTCCATCGCCTGGCTGTCGGCGTCGTCGGTCTCCTGCCGGCTGGCCTCGCTCTCGTCGAGCGCGGCGGACTGCGGCGACTGGCCTTCGCCGTCGCCGTCGTCGTTCTCCTCGCTGGCGTCCGGCTCGCCCGCCTCGCTGGAGTCCTCGTCCTGGTCGGCCTCGTCGGGTTGTTCGGTGAGGTCGTCGGCCATCCGCAGGTCGCGCAGGATGGCGCGCACGATGCGGCTGTAGGCCTTCTGGTCGCCGACGGCAGCCATGAGCTTGTCGAGGTCGGCGCCGGCCTTGGCCTCGACCTCCGCGCGGAACAGCTCGACCAGCGGCCGGGCCGCGGTCGGCGGCGGCTCGCCGGTCAGCCGCTCGCGCACCATCAGCGAGATCACCTCGGCCATCGGCGGGTTGGACAGCGCCTCCACCTGGTTGAAGCCGCGCTTTGCCCAGGCCTGCTCCAGCACTGCCTTGATGTTCGCGCGCACCCCGCTCAGGGCGTTGGCGCCGATCGCCTCGATCCGCGCCTGCTCGATGGCGTCGTAGACCGGCTGGCCCTGCGGCGAGGCGGGCCGGTTCTTGGCGTGTTGCGCAATGTCGTGGTGGGCGAGCCGCAGCGCCATCTGGTCGGCGAGGCCGCGGATGCGCGCGGCGTCGGCGGGGGTGAGGTCGCGCGGCGGATGCGGCAGCACGGCGCGCTTGCCCGACAGCTGCGGCCCCTCGCCGGAGTAGACGATCTCCAGGTCCGGCATCTCGGCCAGCGAGCGCGCGGCGTTGGCCAGCGCGCGCTTGAAGGGCTCGACGGGGCTTTCCGGGGACTTGGCCATCTTCCTCGCGTCTTAGATCAGGGCGCGGCCCCGATGAAGCCTGGAATTGCGGCCGATTTC
>JAQGIJ010000595.1 GCA_028291285.1 Phenylobacterium sp.
TCATCCGGCTGAAACGCACCGGGCGGCGGCCGATCGAGGAGGTGATGAACGACGTCGCCAGCCAGGCCCAGGCGGCCGTTCCGGGGGTGGAGTTCGAAACCGCCCAGCTGATGGAGGACCTGATCGGCGACCTCACCGCGGTGCCCCAGCCGATCGAGGTGAAGCTCTACAGCGAAGACACGGCGGTCCTGCAGAGGACCGGGGCCGCCGTCGCCGAGGCCATCGGCAAGGTCCCCGGCGTCACCGAGGTGAAGACCGGGATCGTCATCGCCGGCGACGGACTGCAGATCGATGTGGATCCCGCCCGTGCGGAGCTGGAAGGGATCGACGCCGCCGAATCCAGCAAGCAGCTCCAGGCGCTGCTGTCCGGCTCGGTCGCCACCCAGATCCAGTCCGGCTCGCGCATGGCCGATGTCCGGGTCTGGACGCCTGAGCAGGCGCGCGCGCGGATCGACCAGATCTCGGGCCTGATGCTCAAGTCCCCGGCGGACGGCCATCTGTTCCCGGTCTCGCGGATCGCCAAGGTGCAGGTGATCACCGGCCAGGCGGAGATCGCCCGGGAGAACATGCGCCGCATGGATGCGGTGACCGCCCGAGTCACCGGCCGCGACACCGGATCCACCGCCATGGACGTGCAGAAGGTCGTCGCCAAGCCGGGGCTGCTCCCGGCCGGGGTCACCTTCGAGATGGGCGGCCTGTTCGCCGAGCAGCAGGCCGCCTTCCGCGGCATGGCGATGGTGTTCGTGGCGGCGGTCGCGGCGGTCTTCGTGCTGCTGCTGGTGATGTACGAGAGCTTCCGCATCGCCTTCACCATCGTGCTTATGCCGCTGACGGCCGCCTCGGCCGTGGCCATCGGCCTGTGGATCAGCGGCGTGGAGCTGAACATCATGGCGCTGATGGGCACGACCATGATCCTCGGCATCGCCACCGAGGTGGCGATCTTCTACTTCACCGAATACCGCAGCCTGGTGGAGGAAGGGGTCGATCCCGAGCGGGCGCTGGTCGAGGCGGGCGTGAACCGCCTGCGGCCGATCTCCATGACCACCCTGGCCGCCATCTTGGCGCTGGCGCCTCTGGCGCTGGCGCTGGGCGGCAAGGCGTCGATGGAGCGGCCGCTGGCGATCGCCATCATCTCCGGCCTGTTCGCCCAAGGCCCGCTGGTGCTCCTGGCGATGCCGGCGCTCTACCGCCTGTTCGGCGGCGCGCGAGCGGCGGAGGCGCGCGGCGCGGACGCAGATTGATGATCTTCAATCTGCAGGACATGCCCGCCAGAGGGGGGCGGTGGGATGATGCGATCGGTGGGGCTTTAGAGGTAGTTACAGATGAAATTTGCACTGACCCTGCCGATGTGCGTGATCGCGCTCGGCGCAGCGAGCGCCGCCTTCGCCGCGCCCGCGGGCAAGTACGCCGGCCAGGAACTGGCGCCGCAGGCCAAGATCAGCCTCAGCCAGGCCCAGGCGATCGCGATGAAGGCGCGTCCCGGCAAGATCACCGACAAGGAGCTCGAGAAGGAAGGCGGCGGCAGCGGCCTGCGCTATTCCTTCGACATCACCAGCCAGACCGTGAAGTACGAAGTCGGCGTCGACGCCCAGACGGGCAAGGTGCTCGAGAACAAACGCGAAGGGCCGCATCCGGATTGACCCTCGCGGCGGGCGGCTTCACGGCCGCCCGCCCTTGAAGGCAGGATGGACGCATGAAGCTGCTTCTGGTCGAGGACGATGAAGAGACCGCCGCCTACCTGAGGCGCGGCCTGTCCGAGGCCGGCCATACGGTGGACCGCGCGGCGGCGGGCCGCGACGGCCTTCTGCTGGCGGCCGGCGAAACCTACGACGTCATCGTGCTCGACCGGATGCTGCCGCAACTCGACGGCCTGGCCATCCTGCGCACCATCCGCGCCGCCGGCGTGAAGACGCCGGTGCTGCTGCTCACCGCCCTTGGCGGCATCGACGACCGGGTGGAAGGGCTGGAGGCGGGCGGCGACGATTATCTCGTCAAGCCGTTCGCCTTCGCCGAGCTGCTGGCCCGCGTGAACGCGCTCGCGCGCCGGCCGCCGACGCAGGATTCGCCGACCACCCTGCAGGTGGCGGACCTGCAGATGGACCTGCTGAAGCGGACCGTCACCCGCCGGGGCAAGCGCATTGAGCTGCAGCCCAAGGAGTTCCAGGTGCTGGAGTTCCTGATGCGCAACGCCGGCCGGGTGGTCACCCGCACCATGCTGCTGGAGAGCGTCTGGGACTTCCACTTCGACCCGCGGACCAACATCGTCGAGACCCATGTCAGCCGGCTGCGCTCGAAGGTCGACCGTGGGCATGAGGCGGAGCTGATCCAGACGGTGCGCGGAGCCGGCTACTGCATCCGCGGCCCGCAATGAAGCTGCTTCGCTCGACCAGCCTGCGGCTGGCCGCGCTCTACACGGTGGTCTTCGCCCTGGCCGTGCTGGTCCTCGGCGCGGTCACCGTCGCGGCCACGCGGACGGCGCTGAAGCGGGAACTCGACGCGCGCATCCAGTCGGAAGCCATGGCCTTGACCAAGGAATACCAGATCGAAGGGCTGGAGGGCGTGGTGCAGGCGGTGCGCGAGCGGGACCGAACGCCCGGCGCCCTCGACTACGGCGTCGAGACCTCCGCCGGCAAGCCCATCGCGGGGCGGCTCGCCGGCGCCGTGAGCCGGGCCGGCTGGTCCACCCTGCGGGTCACCGAAGCGGACGGGGACGCCGACCAGGTGAGGGTGCTGACCCTGTCCGTCGGGGGCGGCTACCGCCTCCTGGTCGGCGAGAACATCGAGCGCATCTCGGTTCTCGACGGGGTGGTGGTGCGCGCCTTCGGCCTGGCCTTCCTGGGCGTGATCGTGCTCGGCGCCGGCAGCGGCTTCGCGCTGAGCCGCGACGTGCACCGGCGCTTCGGCGAGATGTCGGCGGCCGCCCAGGCGATCATCGAGGGCGACCTCGCCCGGCGGATCCCGGTGCGCGGCTCCGGCGACGACCTCGACGCCCTGGCGACCACGTTCAATCGGATGCTCGACCGGATCTCCGCCCTGATGGACAGCCTGCGCCAGGTGTCCAACGACATCGCCCACGATCTGCGCACTCCGCTCACCCGCCTGCGGCAGCGGCTGGAGGCGAGCCTTCTGACGGGGCGCGGCGAGGAGCGGGAGACCGCCATCGAGGCAGCGCTCGGCGACCTGGACGCGATCCTCGACACCTTCGCCGCCCTGCTGCGCATCGCCCAGATCGAAGGCGGCGCGCGGCGCGCGGCCTTCCGCCAGGTCGACCTGGGGAGCATTTCGGCCGCCGTCGTCGAGGCCTTCGCGCCGTCCGCGGAGGAGGAGCGGCGGAGCCTCGGCCTGGCCGTCAAGCAGCCGGCCACGGTGGAGGGCGACCCCGAGCTGCTCACCCAGATGCTGGTGAACCTGGTCGAGAACGGGCTGCGGCACACCCCGCCCGGCTCGTCGGTCCGCGTGTCCGTCGGCCGGGGGCCGGAGGGCGCCTTCCTGTCGGTGCGCGACGACGGCCCCGGCGTTCCGGTCGAGGCGCGCGAGCATCTGTTCGACCGCTTCGTCAGGCTCGAGCGCAGCCGCTCCACCCCGGGCAGCGGGCTCGGCCTGGCTCTGGTGGCGGCGGTCGCGCGGCTGCACGACGCCTCGGTGGAGTTGATCGACGCCTCGCCCGGCCTGGAGGTGAAGGTGAGCTTCGCCGCGCCGGCGCCGTGGCGGCATGACGCCGGCCCGGTGCAGCCCTCCTAGAACTTGGCCTTCAGGGTGATCTGGTAATTGCGCGGCGGGAGCCGCTGGAAGACGTTCTGCCCGCCGCCGTCCGCGGAGGTCTGCGCCGGCTGATCGGTCCCCGGAATGAGCGCAGAGCCCTTAAAGGCGGTGATGTCGCTGCGGTCGGTGAGATTGATCACCTGCGCCTCCAGGCTGTAGCGCCCGATGCGGTAAGTCACCGAAAGGTCGACCGTGTTGATGGTCGCCATCCGGCCGGTGACCGGCGAGAGGATGGCGTTCGACGCGCAGACGCCGTTCGGCGCCGAGGAGCACTTGGCCGCGATCGCCCACTGCGGGCCGATCCACTTGCTGTTGAGCGCGACGATCAGGTTGTCGTCGTCCACCAGGACGTGGTCGTGCTCGAACCGCACGCCGGCGGCGGCGGTCCAGTCGGGCACGCCGGTCAGCTGGTGGCCGTTGGAGAGCGGGTTGCTGGCGTCGTTCTTGCCGATCGCCCGGGCCCGCGACCAGTTGCCGAAGACGCTGAGGTCCTCGGTGACCAGGTAGGTGGCCTGCAGCTCGGCGCCCCGATAGATCGCGCCGCCGCTGTTGGTGTCGTAGACCTGGCCGGTCACCGCGTCGGTGAACGACTGGATCTTGTTCTTGAATTCGATGTAGTAGATGTCGCCGTCGAACGAGAACCGGCCGGCCTGGAAGACCGTGCCAAGCTGGTAGTTGGTCGACTCCTGCGGGACGATCTTGGTCTGCTCGGCGCTGCCCACATATAGGTTGCCGATCTTCGGCACGAGGAAGCCCTGGGCGTACTGGACGTAGGCCGACCAGTTCGGGTTCAGCCGGTAGTTGGCGGTGAAGAAGGGCAGGGTCTTCTTATAGGTCTGGTCGATGAACAGCGGCTGGCTGGTGCTGCCGATCAGCTCGGCGGGCGCATGCACATAAAGATCGAAATTCACCTGCTTGACGCCGGGCGTGATGGTCAGCGCCTCGGTGGGCCGCCATTCGAACTGGCCGAAGATCTGGTACTGATGCCAGCCGGAGTATTCGTCGTACTGCACGTTGAGCGGGACCTGGACATAGGCGCCGGACGGGCCGGGGAGCTTGGCCGCCTTCTGGCGGTAGTCCGGCTGCATGGTCAGCATGTCGAGGTCGTGGATAAAGCGCTTGGTGCGCGCCACCTCGTACATCCCGCCGACGGTCAGCGTGCCGAAGTCGAGGGCCTTGGTGAACTTGAGGATGTCGCCGGTCACCCGGTAGCCGTTGAGCTTCTCGTAGCCCGGAACGCCGGTCACCTGCAGCGCGGCGCTGTAGCCCGCGCCTGGCGCCGGATAGCTGGCCCCCGGCGTCAGGGTCACCTTGTTGGCGGAGCCGGTCGCCAGGTTGTTGGCCCCTGAGAGCGTCACGTTGTCGTAGCCGTAGCTGTAGACGGTGTTGTCGAGGCCGAAGCCGCCGCCCAGGTCGCCGGCGAGCTTGATATATTCGAAGTCGGTCTTCTTCCGCGCCCAGTTGTAGCCGTAGAAGTTCTGCTGCGTCGGGTCGTTCGACAGCGAGA
>JAQGIJ010000597.1 GCA_028291285.1 Phenylobacterium sp.
GCGCCTACCTTTCGGCGGCGCTGTTCACCTGAGGCTTGTGCTCGGCGACGATGTCCTCGTGCTCGGCCGTCCGCAGCGCGCGCGCCACGTTGAGTCGCGTGTAGAGCCGCGCCCCGGCGTCCTTCGCCAGAGCTTTACGGGACTCGTTCGCCGCCTGCGACAGGTCTCCTGTCACGCCGGCCAGCAGCACCTTGAGGCCGTTCGGCTCCTCCCGGAGCACGATGTAGTTGCCGGCGATCGGCGGATGGGCTCCACCCTCCGGCCAGAGCCGGAATCGGTAGAAGGTCCCGGATGCGCCACGCAGGTCGACGAATTCTCTCATGGGTACTCCACCGCAGCTGAACGAGGAGGGTGTCCGCTGCGTGCCTTGCGCGTTATGAGCGCCGCACGCCGAAAGAGCTATCCCGAATGAGCGCCTCGTTCGACCGCTTCCTCAATGCTCGACGCCAGGTTTCGCACAAGGCGTCGCTTGGTCGCGCCTTCACCGTCATGCGCCAAAGTTGGAAGCTGACGGACGATCCGCGGGTGACCCCGCCGGAGGTCGAAGTGCTGTCCACCCGGCGCACCGCCTCCGAGGCGGCCGACCTCGCACGCGAGGCCGCCTGGGGCTTCAAGCGCTACGGATTCCACAAGCCGAGCGGCGCCTGGTGGGCGGCGGACGCAGAAACTTTCCACAGGTTTGTGGTGCGGCCGGGCTCGCGCGCGGCCAAGGCCGGCGCCCTGGCGGTGGTGACGCTGGCCGGGATCGCGGCCATCGCGCTCACCCGCCGGCGCTCGCCCCGCCGCAACGGCAAGCGCAGCTCCGCCTGACCACGAAATCGTGTAGGAGGCTCAGCTTCCACCGGAAGGAAGAGGGGGCGGAAGGGGAGAGAGATGAGCCAGCCGGGCGCCGAGACGTACGAGAACATCCGCTACGAGGTCCGCGGCCGCGTCGCCGTGATCACCTACGACCGGCAGGCGCGGCGCAACGCGATCGACCTTTCGATGTACCTGGAGATGGTCGCGGCGGTCGAGCGGGCGAACGCCGACGACGGCGTGGGCGCGATCGTGCTCACCAACGCAGGGCCGGTGTTCTGCGCCGGGACGGACATCAAGGCCGCCCCGCCGCCGCGCGACCCGGTGACCGGCCGGCGCCCCAACATGGCGGGCATGGGCATGGCCGACGACACCAGCTGGCTGCATCTGCTGCGCCGCTCCAAGCCCAGCCTCGCCGCGGTGGCGGGCGCCGCCATCGGCCTGGGGATCACCCACGTGCTGGCCTGCGACATCCGCATGGGCTCGCAGTCGTCCACCTACAGCTTCCCGTTCCTGGCGCGGGGCACCATGCCGGAGTTCGGCTGCTCGGCCCTGCTGCCGCAGCTGGTCGGCTACGGCCGCGCCCTGGACATCTGCCTGAGCTCGGCCGCGATGGACGCGGCGGAGGCCGAGCGGATCGGGCTGATCACCCGGGTCGTTCCCGACGGCGAGCTCATGGACCAGGCGCTCGCGCTGGCGGAGAAGATCGCCGGCTACGCGGCCGTCCCGCTCGGGCTCACCCGCGGCATGTTCCACGGGGTCATGGACGACGCGGCGCTGAACGCGGTGCTGACGCGCGAGCGCGACGCCTTCATCGCCCAGTACCGCCTGGAGAAGGCCGCGCGCGAAGCCGGCTGAGGATCAGAAGCCGCCGTCCACCTGCAGCAGCACGCCGGTGGTGTAGGAGCTCATCGGGCTGGCCAGGTAGAGGGCCGAGGTGACCACCTCCTCCGGCTTGCCGGGGCGGCCGAGGAAATTGTCGGAATGCTCCCGTCGCTCGGGCTCCCAGGCCTTGGCGATGTCGGTGAGGAACGGTCCGGCCGAGAGGGTGTTGACCCGCACCTTGGGCGCGAACTCCTTGGCCAGGCAGTAGGTCATCGCGTTGAGCGCGGCCTTGGCGCAGGAATAGGGCACCACCTCGGCCAGCGGCAGCAGCGCTCCGGTCGAGGAGACGTTGATGATCACGCCACCGTCGCCCTCCTTCATCCGGTAGCCGATTTGCGAGGCGAGGCGGAACGGGCCTTTGAAGTTGAGCCCGACGACGCTGTCGAACAGCTGCTCGGTGACGTCCTGCGAGGGCACGCGCGGCGACATGCCGGCGTTGTTCACCAGGATATCGACCCGGCCGAACTCCTTGTAGGCGGCCTCGATCAGCCCATCGATCTCCGGCCATTTGGCGACATGGGCGGCATAGGGCAGGGCGCGGCGGCCGAGTTTACGCACCTCCGCGGCGGCCTCCTCGCAGGCCTCGATCTTGCGGCTGGCGATGATCACGTCCGCGCCGTGCTCGGCGAAGGCGCGCACCATCTCGAGTCCCAGCCCGCGGCTGCCGCCGGTGACGAGGGCGACTTTGCCGGACAGGTCGAAGAGGTCTTTGGCCACGTGCAGTCTCCACAGGTTCGCAGGTAATCGGGGCGACGAACGCGGTGTCGAGCTTGCTGCGCAAGCGATCGCCTCAAGCCTCTCGAGGCTTCAGCAGACCGCCCGGGCGCCGCGCTTCCCCACCTTGTCCTTCGCTGCCGACAGGTTTTATCACTTCGATATCGTATTCAAGGACTACGATCGCGCGATGGCGCAGGTCCATCCTGGGCGCTGAGAAGGGCGGGGCAAAACGGCGAGGCCGACGCCCGGCGCAGCTTTTGGGACCCATCCTGCAACCATCCCGTGCGTGCGCTCGCTTGATGGGGGCGCCGCTCCAGCGGGACACCCGCGATGCGTGCTGGCGCAGCCTTCCCGTCTCGCCTATCTGGGCCGACCTGCAGCGCTCTGCGCCTGCGGGCGACGGGGTGGGCGGCTCGACGGGAATGGATCTCAGCGCAATCCGCATCCTCGTGGTGGATGACAATCGGCACGCGATCGAGATCGTGCGGTCCATCCTGGGAAGCGTCGGCGCGCAACGGATCGTCCCGGCCACCACCGCCCACGACGCCTTCCGCCTGCTGGGCGATCAGATCGACATGCTGATCCTGGACCAGAACCTCGGCAAGGGCGACGAGGGCATCCAACTCGTGCGCCGCATCCGCAACGACCCGGGCAGCCCCAACCCCTACCTGCCGCTCCTGATGCTGACGGGCTACGCCGACGAGCGGCGGGTCACCGCCGCGCGGGATGCGGGCGTCAGCGAGTTCCTGGTGAAGCCGTTCACGGTGGCGGGGCTGCTCAAGCGCATCGAGGCGCTGATCCTGCAGCCCAGGCCCTTCGTCCGGTCGGCGGACTATTTCGGTCCGGACCGCCGGCGGCGCGCCGATCCCCGCTATACCGGGCCGGAGCGTCGCCAGGGCGGGTGAAGCGCGGCGCCGTCCTCAGAAGTGGTAGGCGACGCCGACGCTGGACACCAGCGGGTCGATCTTGACCTTGGCGCGCACCGGGGCCGGGCCGAGGAAGCCCGTCGCGACGGTGCCCACATAGGCCTTCTTGACGTCGAGGAACATGCCCCAGCGGTCGTTGAGCATGACGTCGGCGCCCGCCTGCAAGGCGGTGCCGACGGCGCTCTTGGCCCTCAGCTGGTTCATCGACCCGTCCTTGGTCGAAAAGACGATCAGGAAGGATGCGCCCGCGCCGACGTAGGGCTGGATCATGCCGTTCCGGTTGAAGTGGTACTGCACCAGAATGCCCGCGGGCCCGCCGGTCATCGTGCCGGCCTCGCCGAGCGCGGCGATCGAGCCGGACGCCATGACCTTGAAGGTCGGCGGATAGCCGCCGGCGAACGCCACGGCGATGTTGCGGGTCAGGTAGCGGCCGACCTCGCCTTCGAACGTCCAGCGCGACTTGATGGACACGTCGCCGCCCGGGACGGGCGCGCCGCCGGCCGTGAGCGTCGCGCTCTCGTGGGGGTCCACGATGGCCGGGCCGGCATGCGCGAACCATTTGCTCGCGTCTTCCGCGTGGGCCGCGGTTGCGGCGGCGGCGAAGACCACGGCGGCGAAGGCCGCATTCGTGAAGGTGGACATAGTCGAATTCCTGATCCAATTCTCAGGTCCGGAGAATATCCGGCAAGCTTTAAGAAGTGGTGTTTGCATTGCTAATGCATTGTTTAGGATAGTAATGAACCGGGAGTTGAGCATTTGACGCCAATGCCGCATTCCGCGACTGGGGCGTCGAGACCGCTCTAGCACCCGTATGCACTGTTGCTTAATGTGCGCACAGCACACTTCCCCGAAGCAGACGTTACGCGTGCGGGGGGCAGGATGAGCGAAGAGGTTGCAGGCTCAGCTGGCGAGGCCGCGGGCGGGCGCATTCTCATCGTCGACGACGTGGCGGACAACCGCGCGATCCTGGGCCGGCGGTTCCAGCGGCGCGGCTACGAGATCGCCGAGGCCGAGAGCGGATCCGGCGCGCTGGCGATCATCGAGCGCGAGCGGTTCGACGTGGTGCTTCTCGACGTCATGATGCCGGACATGAACGGGCTGGAGGTGCTGCGGCGCATCCGCCTGTCGCACACGGCCGCCGAGCTCCCGGTGATCATGGTCACCGGCAAGACCGAGAGCCAGGACATCGTCCAGGCGCTGACCGACGGCGCGAACGACTACATCACCAAGCCGGTGGACTTCGCCGTGGCCCTGCTACGGGTCTCCACCCAGGTGGCCCGCCGCCAGGCGGAAGAGCAGGTGCGGCTCGCCAACGCCGCCCTGAGCCGCGCCAACGACGACCTCGAGCAGAAGATCGCCGAACGCACCGCCGAGCTGGTCCAGACCAACGCCCAGCTGCGCGTGGCGATGGACGCCGCCCAGGCGGCCAACAAGGCCAAGGACGAGTTCCTGGTGATCGTCAGCCACGAGCTGCGCACGCCGCTGAACGGCCTGGTGGCCATGGGCCAGATGCTTGGGCGGAGCGAGCTCAGCGACAAGCAGCAGCGGATGGCCGGCATCATCAACAGCTCGGCCGGGCAGCTGCACGACGTGGTCGCCGACCTGCTAGACGCGCTGGACCTGCGCTCGGGCAAGGTGAGCCTGGCGCTCGAGCCGACCGCGCTCGGGCCGTTGCTGCGCCAGGCCACGGCGGAGGCGGAGGCGCAGGCCGCCGCCAAGGGGCTCGCCTTCCGGCTGGAGGTCGCCCCATTCGCCGAGGCCGAGGCCGAGCTGGACTCCGCGCGTCTGCGCCAGATCATCGCCAAGCTGCTCGACAATGCGGTGAAGTTCACCAGCCGGGGCGAGGTCGCGCTGGAAGTCTCCCGCGAGGACGCCCCCGAGCGGCTGCGCATCTGCGTGCGCGACACCGGCGTCGGCTTCGACGAGACGGCGGCCCGGCGACTGTTCCTGCCGTTCGAGCAGGCCGACGGCTCCATGTCGCGCCGGTTCGGCGGCCTG
>JAQGIJ010000187.1 GCA_028291285.1 Phenylobacterium sp.
GGTCTACGGCGACCACGAGCGCTTCATCACCACCTACGTCACCGCCTATCCCGGGAAGTATTTCACCGGCGACGGGGCGCGGCGGGACGAGGACGGCTACTACTGGATCACCGGCCGGGTGGACGACGTGATCAACGTCTCCGGCCACCGGCTGGGCACCGCCGAGATCGAGAGCGCGCTCGTCGCCCACCACGCCGTCGCCGAAGCCGCCGTGGTGGGCTATCCGCACGACCTGAAGGGGCAGGGGATCTACGGCTTCGTCACCCTCAAGGCCGAGGTGGAGGCCACGCCGGAGCTGCGGGCCGAGCTGACCAAATGGGTGCGTCACGAGATCGGCCCGTTCGCCGCGCCTGACGTGCTGCAGTTCGCGCCGGGCCTGCCGAAGACCCGCTCCGGCAAGATCATGCGCCGCATCCTGCGCAAGATCGCCGAGGACGACCTGGGCAACCTTGGCGACACCTCGACCCTCGCCGATCCTGCGGTGGTGGACGACCTCGTGAAGAACCGCGCGGGCTCGTGAGCCCGGAGCTGCCCGCCGCCTTGCAGGCCGCGGTGGCGCGCGAGCTGGAAGGCGTTCCGCGCAAGGGCCTGGCGGCGCGGGCGGCGCGCACCTCGGCGGCCTATCGCGCCGGACAGGGCTCGGCGGGCGTGATCCGCGAGGGCGACGATGTGCTGGCCTATGCGCTCACCCGGCTGCCGGCCACCTATGCGGCCTGCGCCGCCGTGTTCGCCGAGGCGGCGCGGCGCGCGCCCGGCTTCGCGCCGCGGAGCCTGCTGGATGCGGGCGCCGGGACGGGGGCCGCCAGCTGGGCGGCGCTCGGCGCCTGGCCCGGACTCTCCGCCGTCACCTGGCTGGACTGCAATCCGAGCTTCCTGAGCTTCGCCGGGCGGCTGGCGCAGGGCGGGCCGCCGCCGCTGGCCGCGGCCACGGCGCATCGTGCGGACCTCGCGGCCGCGGCCGATGGGCCCCCCGCCGACCTGGTGGCGGCGAGCTATGCCCTGGCGGAGATCGCGCCCGAGCGGCAGGCCCAGGTGGTCGCAGGCCTCTGGGCGGCCGCCACCGGCCTGCTGGCGCTGGTCGAGCCGGGCACGCCGGCCGGGTTCGCGCGGCTGCGCGCCGCGCGCCAGGCGCTGATCGCCGCCGGCGCCGAAATCCTGGCGCCGTGTCCGCACGCCGAGGCCTGTCCGCTGGTGGGCGAGGACTGGTGCCACTTCTCCGTCCGCCTGCCGCGCAGCCGCGACCACCGCCTCGCCAAGGGCGCCGAGGTCCCGTTCGAGGACGAGCGCTACGCCTATGTCCTGGCGGCGCGCCCCGGCGTCGGAACGCCCGCCGCGAGCCGCATCCTCGCCCCGCCCCGCGCGGCCAAACCCGGCATAGACCTCAAGCTCTGCACGCCTACCGGCCTGGAGCCGCGCTTCGTCCCCCGCCGCGACAAGCCCGCCCACGCTCGCGCGCGGCGGCTCGGCTGGGGCGACGTGATCGACTGAGTCCCTGGCGCTGGGCCCCTCCTCGGCCGTTTCGCAGAGGAATCCATAAAGGGGAGGGGCAGGATCATGACTCACCCGTAAGCTTCCGCGCGCGGCGCAGGATGCTAAGCATTCGCCAGCTCACATTCCGGGAAGCCTCATGCTCCGCATCCTTCGCGCCGCCGGCCTGGCGCTGGTCCTCGCCGCGGCCGTAGCGCCGGCCGTGCTGGCCCAGACGCAGCCAACCTCCGTCGTGCCGCCGATCCCCTTCAAGGAACGCACGCTGGCCAACGGCCTCAAGGTCTACACCTCGCTCGACCGCACCACGCCCAACGTCACCGTGCAGGTCTGGTACGGGGTCGGCTCGAAGAACGATCCGCGCGGCCGCTCCGGCTTCGCCCACCTCTTCGAGCACATGATGTTCAAGGCGACCAAGGACCTGCCGCCGGAGAGCTTCGACCGGCTGACCGAGGACGTGGGCGGGTTCAACAACGCCTCCACCTGGGACGACTTCACCAACTACTACGAGGTGGTGCCGGCCAATCACCTGCAGCGGCTGATCTGGGCGGAATCCGAGCGGATGGGCGCGCTGGTCATCGACGAGGCCAACTTCAAGTCCGAGCGCGACGTGGTGAAGGAGGAGCTGCGCCAGCGGGTGCTCGCCCAGCCCTACGGGCGGCTGTTCACCCTCTACGTCCCCGAGGCCACCTACAAGGTGCACCCCTACCACCGGCCGGGCATCGGCTCGATCACCGACCTGGACGCGGCGACCATCGACGACGTGCGCGCCTTCCATCAGGAATACTACCGTCCGGACAACGCCGCCCTGATCGTCGTCGGCAACTTCGACGAAACCCAGCTGAACGCCTGGATCGACAGGTACTTCGGCGCCCTCAAGCGCCCGGCCCAGCCGATGCAGCGGGTGACGGCGGTGGAGCCGCCCCGCACCGGGCCCGGCGTCTACGACGGCTATGGCCCCAACGTGCCGCTGCCGGCGGTGGTGATCACCTGGCTGGGGCCGAAGGCCTCGGATCCGGACGCGCCGGCCCTGAAGGTGCTGGACGCCATCCTGTCGGGCGGCAAGTCGTCCAGGCTCTACGACAGCCTGGTCTACGGCCAGCGGATCGCCACCGAGATCTACTCCAACGCCGACCTGCCGCAGCAGCCCGGCAGCTTCATGGTCGGCGCGGTGATGGCCTCGGGCCACAAGCTCGCCGAGGGCGAGCAGGCGCTGCTGGCCGAGGTCGCGCGGCTGCGCGCCGTCCCGCCCTCGGCGGCCGAGCTCGCCGAGGCCAAGAACGAGCTCGTCGCCGGCAAGCTGCGCGAGCGCGAGACGATCGACGGCCGCGGCTTTGCGCTGGGCTATGCCTTGCGCATACAGGGCGACGCGGCCAAGGCCAACACCGAGCTCGCCGACCTGCAGGCGGTGACCGCCGCCGACGTGCAGCGGGTGGCGCAGAAGTACCTTGCCCCCGACCGGCGCATGACCATCCGCTACCGGCCGGAGAGCGAGCGGCCGAAGGGCCAGCCGGCGCCCGCCGAGCCCGCGCCGCCGAAGACCGTAGCAAGCTACAAGGGCCAGGTCTTCGCCCTGGCGGCGCCCGACAAACGCATCCCGCCGCCGCCGATCGGCGCCCCGGTTCAGCCGGTGCTGCCCCAGCCCGCGGAACGGACCCTGGCCAACGGCCTGCGCGTGATCGTCGCCCGCTCGTCGGACCTGCCGCTGGTGACCGCCGACCTGACCCTCAAGACCGGCGCCTGGGCCGACCCCGCCGGGCTCGCCGGCGCGGCCAGCATGACCGCCAACATGCTGACCGAGGGCACCACGACTCGCTCGGCGCAGGAGATCGCCCGCCAGGTCGAGGCCCTGGGCGCCACGCTGGAGACCGGGGCCAGCCTCGAGGCCTCCTCGGTGACGCTCAACGTGATGCCCGACAAGCTCACGGCCGCCATGCCGATCATGGGCGACGTCACCCGCAATCCGGTGTTCAAGCCCGAGGAGCTGGAGCGCCAGCGGCAGCTCGCGCTGGACAACCTGCAGGTGGCCTATCAGGAGCCCGGCCAGATCGCCGGCTACGCCGCGGGGCCGGTGATCTTCGCCGGCACGCCGTTCGGACACGTCGCCGAGGGCACTCCGGACTCCATCGCCAGGCTGAAGCCGGCCGACCTCGCGGCCATCCACCAGGCCTGGTTCCGCCCCGACAACGCCGTCCTGGTGCTGACCGGCGACATCACGCCCGAGCAGGGCTTCGCGCTGGCCGAGCGGACCTTCGGCGACTGGGCGAAGCCCGCGACGCCCCTGCCGGCCGCGCCCGCGATCGCGCCCAAGCCGACGCCGCGCAGCCTCGCCATCGACCTGCCCGGCACGGGCCAGGCCTCGGTGAACGTGGTGAAGCCTGCGATCGCGCGCAGCGACCCGGACTATTACACCGGCATCGTCGCCAACAGCGTGCTGGGCGGCGGCTATTCGGCGAGGCTGAACGAGGAGATCCGCGTCAAGCGCGGCCTGAGCTACGGCGCCTCGTCGCGGCTGTCGGCGAACCGCACCACCGGCGTCTTCCGCGCCAGCGCCCAGACCAAGAACGAGTCCGCCCCGCAGGTGCTGGGCCTGATGGACGAGCAGATGAAGGGCCTGGCCGCCGCCCCGCCGGCCCCGGCCGAGCTCACCGCGCGCAAGTCGGTGCTGGTCGGCAGCTACGGCCGCGAGCTGGCCACCACCGGCGGCTTGGCGGACATCCTGGGCGCGCTGGCCCTCTACGGCGTGCCGCTGGACGAGATCACCCGATACACCGCCAGGGTCGAGGCGGTGACGCCGGTCCAGGTGCAGGGCTTCGCGGCCAAGGTGTTCGACCCGGCCCAGGCCAGCGTGGTGGTGGTGGGCGACGCCAAGACGTTCGCCGCGCCGCTGAAGGCCGCCCGGCCGAACCTGGAGCTGATCCCGGCCGACCAGCTCGACCTCGACAGCCCGACGCTGCGGAAGCCGGGTAAATAGCCCGCGGCTGGCGCTGGGTCCGCTCTAGCCTGCCGCGGCGGTCCAGCGCGCCAGGTCCGGCTCGCGGCCGATCAGCGCCAGGCCCGAGGCGATGGACTCCAGCTCCGCCCCGGTCTCGATCCGCTCGGCGGGGAAGCGGCGCTGAAAGATGCGGCGCACGGCGGGCACCAGCGAGGAGCCGCCGGTCAGGAAGACGCGGTCGATGCCGCTCGCCGCCAGCCCTGCCTCGGCCAGCGCGGCGTCCACCGCCTGCTCGATCAGGCGCAGCTCCGGCGCGATCCAGCCCTCGAACTCCGCCCGCGCCACCGGCCGCACGATGGCGATGGAGCCGGCCTCGAAGCGGAACACGGCGGCCTCGTCGGCCGACAGCGCCTCCTTCAGCTCGGAGACCGCGCGGTACAGCTGGTAGCCGAGGTTCTCGTCCAGCACCTCGATCAGGCGGCGGATCTTCTCCGGCTCCAGGGCCGAGCGTTCCAGGGCGCGGATCTCGCGCATGTCGCGGCCGGCGCGCATCAGCGCGAGCTGATCCCAGCGGGCGAAGGCGGCGTAGTAGCGGTTGGGCACGGGCAGCGTCTTGCCGAAGCTCGCATAGGACGAGCCCTTGCCGAGGAAGGGCGAGACCAGGTTGTCGATGATCCGGTAGTCGAAGGCGTCGCCCGCCACGCCCACGCCCGAGCGGCCGAGGGGCCGGGCGCGGACCTCGCCGCCCTGCCGCTCGAAGCGGATGATCGAGAAGTCCGAGGTGCCGCCGCCGAAGTCGCCCACCAGCACGGTGGCGTCCTCCGTCAGCTCGCGGGCGAAGAAGAAGGCCGCGCCCACCGGCTC
>JAQGIJ010000600.1 GCA_028291285.1 Phenylobacterium sp.
TAGGCCGCCCAGTCGTGGCTCTGCTGCAGCGCGTACCAGCGCGCCACCCAGTCGAGCTCGTCGGAATAGGGCGTGAGCACGGCCGCGCGCCACAGCACGACGGCGCTGACCAGGACGTAGAGGACCAAGGCCGTCAGGACGGCGCGCCGCAAGCCGGGAGCCAGTCCCGAGCCCTGCGCGCGCGCCGCCCTCGCCATCGCACCCCCCGCGAATCCCTCGCGGGGAGCAGTCTACACCGGCTTGACCAGAACGATCTTCTTCTTGCCCGCGGCCAGCTTGACGACGCCGTCGACCAGGTCGGCGGTGGTCACCAACCGGTTTGCGTCCGGCTCGGCCTTGTCGTTGACGCGAAGTCCGCCGCCCTGCGCCAGCCGGCGCGCCTCGCCCCGCGAGCCCGCCAGCCCGGCGTCCGTCGCCAGCGCCGCCAGCACCACGCCGGCCTCGAGCGCCGCGCGCGGCGTCTCGTGGGTCGGCAGGTCGGCGGAGAGCCGGCCCTCCTCGAAGGCCGCCTGCGCCGCCCGGCCCGCCGCTTCCGCCGCCTCGGCGCCGTGCAGCATCCGCGTGGCCTCGCCCGCCAGCAGCTTCTTGGCCTCGTTGATCTCCGCCCCCGGCAGCGCCTCCAGCCGGGCGATCTCCTCGAGCGGCAGGTCGGTGAACAGCCGCAGGAAGCGGCCCACGTCGGCGTCCTCGGTGTTGCGCCAGAACTGCCAGTAGTCGTACGGGCTGAGCAGGTCCGGGTTCAGCCAGACCGCCCCGGCCGCCGTCTTGCCCATCTTGGCGCCGGACGAGGTGGTCAGCAGCGGGGTGGTCAGCGCGAACGCCGCCTTGTGCTCGATCCGCCGCACCAGCTCGACGCCGTTGATGATGTTGCCCCACTGGTCCGAGCCGCCCATCTGCAGCTGCACCCCGCGGTCGCGGCGAAGCTGCAGGAAGTCGACCGCCTGCATCAGCATGTAGTTGAACTCGAGGAAGGTCAGCGGCTGCTCGCGCTCCAGCCGCAGGCGCACGGAATCGAAGGTCAGCATGCGGTTGACGGTGAAGTGCGGCCCGTATTCGCGCAGGAACTCGATGTAGCCAAGTTTCGAGAGCCAGTCGTCGTTATTGACCATCACCGCGTCGGTCGGCCCGTCGCCGAAGCTCAGGAAGCGCTCGAACACGGTGCGGATGCTGGCGATGTTGGCGGCGATGTCCGCCTCGCTCAGCAGCTTGCGGCTCTCGTCCTTGCCGGAGGGGTCGCCGACCTTGGTCGTGCCCCCGCCCATCAGCACCACCGGCTTGTGGCCGGTTCGCTGCAGGTGGCGCAGCATCATGATCGAGATCAGATTGCCCACATGCAGGCTGGGCGCGGTGGCGTCGAAGCCGACGTAGGCCGGCACGATGCTGCTCGCGGCCGCGTCGTCCAGCTCCTGCGGATGGCTGATCTGGTGGATGTAGCCGCGCGTCTGCAGCACCTTGAGGAACTCGGACTTGAACGCGGGCTCGGACATCTTCGGGATCTCGGGATTTCGCTGGCCGGGCTCTAGCACGGCGGGCTCGGCGATTTCGAGGGACATGGCGGTCTCCGGAGGGGATGGAGGCCGGCGTCAGGAGGTCTTGGGTGAGGCGCGCCGGCCGAAGGGCGGGCGCGTGCGATCGGCGACCCGCTAGAGGAGCGGGCGGTAATAGCGGCCGGTGAGGGCGGTGTTGCCGATCATGCGGCTAGCTAGAGGCCGCGACGCATGGCAGTCAACCGCCATGCTCGTCCTAGGCTTCATGACCGGCACCTCGCTCGACGCCGTCGACATGGCGGTGCTCGAAACAGACGGTGAGACCATCCAGGCGTTCGGGCCAGCTGGCGAGCGCAAGCTGACCGACCCGACGCGCGATCTAATGCTGGCCGCCACCGACCAGGCGCTCCGCTGGCCGAGGGGCGTTCCCGAGCCCGCGATTTTCGCCAAGGCCGCTCGAGCCGTCGCCGAGGAGCACTTCGCCGCGGCCGACGAATTCCTGTCTATGCAGGGACTGAACTGGTCCGAACTCGATCTGATCGGCATGCACGGTCAGACGGTGCTGCACGAGCGCCCCAAGGGCGGCGGAGTCGGCCGTACGGTGCAGCTGGGCGACGCCGGCCTGCTGGCGCGGCTCGCCGGCGTGCCTGTGGCCTTCGACTTCCGCAGCGCCGACGTGGCGGCAGGCGGGCAGGGGGCCCCGCTGGCCCCGGCCTACCACCTGGCCCGGGCGCCGGCCTCGGGGCTGGAACCGCCGCTGGCGGTGCTGAACATCGGCGGCGTGGCCAACGTCACCTTCATCGACCAGGACGGCGAGATCTCCGCCTTCGACACCGGCCCGGGCAACGGCATGCTCGACCAACTGGTGCAGGACCGCAGCAATGCGCGCTTCGACGCCGAAGGCCGGCTGGCCGCCACGGGCCAGGTGCGCGAGGACGTGCTGCAGGGGCTTCTTGCCCACGCCTATTTTCAGGCGCCGCGGCCCAAGTCGCTGGACCGCTACGACTTCCCGCTGCAGCCGCTGGCGGCCCTGTCGCTGCAGGACGCCGCGGCCACCCTGGTCGCCTTCACGGCCGAGGCGGTGCGGCTGGCCTTCGAGCTGATAGGCGAGACGCCGCACGAGGTGATCGTCGTCGGCGGCGGCCGGCGCAATCCGGAGATCATGCGCGCGCTCGCCCAGCGGCTGCCCTGTCCGGTGAGCAACGCCGATTCCCACGGCTGGCGAGGCGATGGGATCGAGGCCGAGGCCTTCGCCTACCTCGCCGCCCGCATCGCGCGCGGCCTGCCGATCTCCTTCCCGAAAACCACCGGCGTCCCCCAGCCGCTGACGGGCGGGCGGATCGTGCGGCCGGACTAGCTGCCATTCGGCTGCGGGTTCCATCGCCGGCGCGAACACAGCTAGCATCGGCCGATGCGCCGGCTCCTCGAGCTTCACCCGGATTCCCCCTGCGAGGCCGTTGCGGGCCTTGCGGTGGAGGTGGGCCGCAGCCGGTCGGGCGGGCTCGCCTTGCGCTATCTGCTGGCGGGCGACCTGGAGCGCTTGCGACTTCCGCCCCCAGGGGAGCTGGCGCGCGCCGACGAGCTCTGGCGGAGCACCTGCTTCGAGGCCTTCGTGGGCGCTTTCGAAAGCCCGGCCTACGTCGAGATCAACCTTGCGCCCTCGGCCCAATGGGCGACCTACAGCTTCACCAGCTACCGCGAAGGCATGCGCACAGCCGACGAAATTCCGCCTCCGCGTTTCCAAAGCTTCCGGAGCGCGGAGGGCTACGAGTTGCGCGCCGTCATCGATCTCGGAGCGAGCGGCCTGCCGCCGGCCGCGCCCTGGCGCCTCGCGATCTCAACGGTCCTGGAAGAGGCGAGCGGCGCAAAGTCCTACTGGGCTCTCGCCCATCCGCCCGGTAAGCCCGACTTCCATCATCCCA
>JAQGIJ010000608.1 GCA_028291285.1 Phenylobacterium sp.
TGCGCGTGGTGGGCGCGGTGCAGGACATCAGCCGCCGCAAGGCCCAGGAGCAGGCGCTGATCCAGGCCAAGGAGGAGGCGGAGGCCGCCAACCGCGCCAAGAGCGCCTTCCTGGCCACCATGAGCCACGAGATCCGCACCCCGCTGAACGGCGTGCTCGGCATGGCCCAGGCCATGGCGCTGGGCGAGCTCGAGCCGGCGCAGCGCGAGCGGCTGGCGGTGATCCGGCATTCCGGCGAGGGACTTCTGGCCCTGCTCAACGACCTGCTCGACCTCTCCAAGATCGAGGCAGGCAAGCTTACCCTGGAGGACGGCGAGTTCGACATCTCGGAGCTCGCGAAGGGCGCCTACGCCACCTTCGAGGCGGTGGCCGACAGCAAGGGGCTGGATTTCCAGCTGACGGTGCAGCCCTCCGCGCGGGGACGCTACCGCGGCGATCCGATGCGGGTGCGCCAGATCCTCTACAACCTGCTCTCCAACGCGCTCAAGTTCACCGACCATGGCGGTGTCGAGGTGGTGGTCGGCCGCAGAGCCGGCCAGCTGCAGATCAAGGTCCGCGACACCGGCATCGGCATGCGCGCCGAGCACCAGAAGCAGCTGTTCCACGCCTTCGAGCAGGCGGAGGCCTCCACCACCCGGCGCTACGGCGGGACCGGGCTGGGCCTGGCCATCTGCCGCGACCTGACCGAGCTCATGAACGGCCGCATCAGCGTCAGGAGCGAGCCCGGCGTGGGCTCGAGCTTCACGGTCGCCCTGCCGCTGCCGCGGATCGAGGAGGCCGCCCCGGCGCCGGGACGCCGCCGCTCCGCCCAATCATGGGCCGACGCCGCCGAGCGCCCGCTGCGGGTGCTGGCCGCCGAGGACAACAGCGTCAACCAGCTGGTGCTGAAGACCCTGCTGGGTCACGTCGGCGTCGAGCCGGTGCTGGTCTTCGACGGCCGGGCCGCGGTGGAGGCCTGGGCCCGCGAGCCCTGGGACCTGATCCTGATGGACGTGCAGATGCCGGTGATGGACGGTCTGACCGCCGCGGCCGAGATCCGCGCCCGGGAGAAGGCCGAGGGCCGGGCGCGCACGCCGATCGTGGCGCTCACCGCCAACGCCATGGACCACCAGGTCGCCAGGTACGTCGCCGCCGGGATGGATGGCTTCGTCGCCAAGCCGATCGAGGCGAGCCGTCTGTTCGCCGCCCTCGAGGCCGCGCTTGCGGCTGCGGACAAGGCCGGATCCGAAGCCGCGGCCTAGCTAGCCCGCCGCTTTCCCGAAGGCGTAGCCGGAGATCGCCACGTCCATGGCGATGTCGCGGAAGACGTGCCGCCCGAGCTCGCCGTCGGCCGCCCCGGCGGCGATGAACAGCGGCGCCAGGTGCTCCTCGCGCGGGTGGGCCTCGCGGGCGTAGGGGGCGTTCGCCCAATCCCGGAGGGCGTCATCCCGCCGCGCCGGGTCGGCCAGGGCCTCCGACAGCCAGGCGTCGAAGGCTTCGGACTTGGCGGTGAAGGCCGGGCTGAAGCCGCGCATGTTGTGCCAGCTCATCCCCGAGCCGACGATCAGCACGCCCTCGTCGCGCAAGAGGGCCAGCGCCCGGCCGGCCGCCAGGTGGGCTGCCGGGTCGAGGTCGGCGCGCAGCGAGAGCTGCACGACCGGCACGTCGGCGTCGGGCAGGACGAGCTTCAGGGGCACGAAGACGCCGTGGTCGTAGCCGCGCGCGGGGGCCTCGGCCGTGGGTAAGCCCGCGCCGCCCAGGAGCTCGCGCACCCGCCGGGCCAGGGCCGGCGAGCCGGGCGCGTCGAACCTGAGCCGGTAGGTCTGCTCCGGGAAGCCGTAGTAGTCGAAGATCAGCTCGGGCCGCTCGCCCGAACCGACGGTGAAGACGGGCTCCTCCCAGTGGCCCGAGACCACCAGGATCGCCTTCGGCCGCTCGGGAAGGTCCGCAAGCAGGCCTTTCAGCCAGGCCGCGGTCTTGTCCCAGGTGTCGGCGGGGCCGCGCGTCCACTCCATGAAGAAGCAGGGCCCCCCGCCGTGCGGGATGAAATAGCTGGGCAGTCGCATGATGGTCTCGAAATCCGGGGGTCAAGCCGCCTGGCGGTCGCTGGCGGCGGGGGCCTGCTGTTCGATCCAGTCGGCGAAGGTCTGGGCGAAGCCGCGCAGGAACTCCGCGGTGGTCTCGTTGGCCAGCTCGCCGTTGTCGCCGAACAGGCTGAAAGCGTTGCCGACATAGGCTTCCGGCTGCTGCAGGGTCGGCATGTTCAGGAACACCAGCGACTGGCGCAGGTGGTGGTTGGCCCCAAAGGCGCCGATCGCGCCCGGCGAGACGCTGACGATCGCCGCCGGCTTGCCGTTCCAGACGCTCTGGCCATAGGGGCGCGAGCCCACGTCGACCGCGTTCTTCAGCACGCCTGGGACCGAGCGGTTGTACTCGGGCGTGGCGAACAGCACCGCGTCGGCCGACCTGACACGGTTGCGGAACTCCACATAGGCCGGCGACGGGTTGGCTTCCTCGTCCTGGTTGAAGAGCGCCAGGTCGTCGATCGGGACTTCGATGAAGGTCAGACCTGGGGGGGCGAGCGCCTCGATGGCGCGGGCGACCTTGCGGGTGACGGACTCCTTACGAAGGCTGCCGACGATGACGGCGACGGTGCGGTGGTGGGCCATGGGAAACTCTCCTAGTTCCGGTGTGACGATGGCTAGATGGGTCGCGGCTTTTCCGTTGATAATCTGCCGCCGCCGAAGCAATGCTTTTCCGAACAGGAAACAATGCCGCCGTGGATCGCCTCGACGAGATCAACGCCTTCGTGGGCGTCGCCGACGCACGCAGCTTCACCCAGGCGGCCCGCCGGCTGGGCGTCTCGAGCGCCCAGGTCTCCAAGCTGGTCGCCCGTCTGGAGAACCGGCTGAACGCCCGGCTGCTCAACCGCACCACCCGTGACGTCTCGCTCACCGACACCGGCCGCGCCTACCTGGAGCGCGCCCGGCAGGTGCTGGACGACTTCGCCAGCCTGGAGAGCTCGGTGCGCGAGCAGAAGGGGCCGCGCGGCACGTTGCGGATCTCCGCGCCGGTCTCCTTCGGCGCGGCGGAGCTCACCCCGGCGCTGCTGGACTTCGCCGCCGCCTATCCCGACGTGGCGCTGGACGTCTCCTCCACCGACCGGATGGTGAACCTGGTGGAGGAGGGCTTCGACGTGGCGGTGCGCATCGGCCAGCTGGAGGATTCCTCCCTGGTGGCGCGCAAATTGGCGGCGGTGCGGGTGGTGACCTGCGCCTCGCCGGCCTACCTGGCCCGGGCGGGAACGCCGCACGCGCCCGAGCAGCTCGCCGAGCACGAGGCGATCCTCGACACCAACAGCGCCGATCCCAACGTCTGGCG
>JAQGIJ010000617.1 GCA_028291285.1 Phenylobacterium sp.
TTCATCCCGCACCGCACGGTGGCGGGCTTCATGAGCCTGCCGGGGCTGGTCATGTTCGGCCTCTATGCGGCGGGGATCCTGAGCGCGCTCGGCGTCTCCTTCGTGACGCGGCGGTTCCTCTGGCGCGGCGCGGTGGAGCCCTTCCTGATGGAGCTGCCCACCTACAAGCTGCCCGACGCGGAGAACGTCGCGCGCAACCTGCTGCTCCGGGCGAAGATCTTCATCCTGCGGGCGGGCCGGATCATCTTCCCGCTGATGATCGTGATCTGGTTCCTTTCGTCCTTCCCCGGCGCCCCGGCCGGAGCGACCGACCCGGCGATCAACTATTCGATCGCCGGCCGGCTCGGCCACCTGCTGCAGCCGCTGCTCGCGCCGATCGGCTTCAACTGGCAGATGACGGTGGCGCTGATCCCAGGCTTCGCCGCACGCGAGGTGGCGGTGGCGGCGCTGGGCACGGTCTACGCCATCGGCTCGGCGGATGCGGCCCCCGGCGCGCTGGCCACCACCCTGACGCACCACTGGTCGGTGGCCACCGGCCTCTCGTTCCTGGCCTGGTACGTCTTCGCGCCGCAGTGCGCCTCGACGCTGGGCGTCGTGAAGCGGGAGACCAACTCCTGGCGCTGGCCGCTCGTCATGCTGGTCTACATGACGGCCATGGCCTACGTGGCCTCGCTCATCGTCTACCGCGCGGCGGTGGCCGCGGGGCTGGGTTAGGCGCTAAACCAGCGCGTGTGAGTTAACAGTTTGTTCAACCTCGGTTTTAACTCCCCATCAAAGCTCATGCGCCAATGTCACCTGGCCATGTCAAAAGAACTGGAACTGACCTCCGTCACGCACACCGGCAAAAAGCCGGCGCGGGCCAATCAGACCCTCGCCAAGCGCGTCCGTGAGGTCCTACTGTCGTTCGGCGGCGAAGCGCACCGGACGATAGTGATCGAGCAGGTGGCCCGCTCCCTGGGCCACAACGTCCATCAGATCCCGGAAGATCTGCAGGTCGCCCTCATCAACACCTTCGAGGAGAACTGGCGCGACGAGCGCCGGAGAGCGACCTACGGCTTCCACCTGCCGTTCGGCGAGGGGTCGCACCGCTGGAGCGTGCGCAGCCTCGAGGCCGCCTCGATCCACTAGAGGCCCTCGATGCGCTAAAGGCTCGGGGCGAGGACCTCGGCCACCGCCGGCGGCTCGGCCTCGCCGGCCAGCGCGGTGGCTGCGGTCTGCAGTCGCGCCAGCAGCCGGCGCAGGAGCACGACCTCCTCTGGCGCGAGGCCGGTGATCAGCGCGGCTTCGTAGGCCAGCGCGAGCGGCGCGATCTCCGAATGCAGCCGTCGGCCCTCGGCGCTCAGCGCCAGCACGTGCGAACGCCCGTCGGCCTGGTGCTCCGAGCGGCTGATGAGATGGCGCTTGAGCAAGCCCTGGGCCGCGCGGCTGACCGTCACCTTGTCCATGACCGTGCGGGTGACGATCTGGCCCTGGGTCAGGCCGCCGTCCTCCTTCAGCACACAGATCAGCCGCCACTGCGGAATGGTCAGGCCGAACCGGTCCTGGTAGGCGCGGGCGATCAGGCTGGAGACCGCGTTGGACGCCACCGACAGCCGGTAGGGTAGGTAGGCGTCGAGCTTCAGTCCCGGGTCGCCGTCGTCCGCGCTCATGGCGCCGCCACCTGCTGTTCGATGGCCCCGAAGATGCTGTGGCGCCGCGCGTCGCGCATCTCGATCCGCACCACGTCGCCGGCCTTCAGGAAGGGTGTCTTCGGCGCGCCGTGCGCCAGCGTCTCCACTGTGCGCAGCTCCGCCAGGCAGGAATAGCCCACGCCGCCCTCGGCGATCGGCTTGCCGGGGCCGCCGTCAGGTCCGCGGTTCGACACCGTGCCCGAGCCGATGATCGAGCCCGCCGCGAGGCTGCGGGTGCGCGCGGCATGGGCGATCAGGGTCCCGAAGTCGAAGGTCATGTCCTGGCCGGCGTCGGCCTCGCCCAGCGGCTTGCCGTTCAATTCAACCTCCAGTGCGCCCGACAGCTTCCCGTCGGCCCAGCCTTGCAGCGAGTCCGGTGTCACCGCCACCGGCGAGAAGGCGGACGCGGGCTTGCCCTGGAAGAAGCCGAACCCCTTCGCCAGCTCGCCGGGAATGACATTTCGCAAGGAGACGTCGTTGCAGAGCATGACGAGGCGGATCTCCGCCAGCGCCGCCTCCCGGCTCGCGCCGCGGGGCACGTCGCCGGTGATCACCGCCACCTCCGCCTCGGGGTCCAGGCCCCAATCCTCGTCCGCCATGGGGATTGGGTCGCGGGGCCCAAGGAAGCCGTCGGAGCCACCCTGGTAGATCAGGGGATCGCTCCAGAAGCTCTCCGGCAGCTCCGCGCCGCGGGCTTGGCGGACCAGCGCCACGTGGTTCACATAGGCCGAGGCGTCGGCCCACTGGTAGGCGCGCGGCAGCGGGCTCGCCGCCTCGTGCTCGTGGAAGCGCTCGCGGGGCATGGCGCCGAGCTCCAGCGTCTTGGCCAACCCGCGCAGCAGCGGCTCGCACCGTTCCCAGTCGTCCAGCGCCGCCTGCAGGGTGGGCGCTACGGCGTCCGCCGGCGCGCACCAGGCAAGATCGTTGGAGACCACCACCAGCCGCCCGTCGCGGCCGCCCTTCAAAGACGCGAGCTTCATCCCCTCCCCTTCCCTTGTTCAGCGCGCCGCGCGCGCGATCGTCCGCACCAGGCGCACGCCCTGTTCGTAGGCCATGGGCGGATAGACCACCACCTCGACGCGGATGTCGCCGCCGGCCGCGTCCTCCCACAGGTAGCTGCGTTCGAAGGCGACCTCGCGCCCCTGCGGCGTGAAGCCCTCGAAGGTGTCGCCCCAGGGCGTGTGCCGGGCGAGGTCGCGCCAGCACAGGGTGCAGGCACGGTCCATCTCGTCCCGCGCGGCCGCTTCGAGGTCCTCGGCGAGCCAGCTCATGACCCCTTCCAGCTGTCCACATAGGCCGCGTTCTCCACGGAAGCGGCGGCCTCGCCCACCTCCAGGGGATCGCGCGCGTCGATCATGACGGCGTATTCGTCGGTGGCCGGCTTGGCCTGGACCAGCATGTTCTTCAGCGCCTTGGGATGCGGCCCGTGGGTGAAGCCCGAGGGGTGGAAGGTCATCATGCCGGCCTCGATGTGGTCGCGGCTGAAGAAGTCGCCGGCGTGGTAGAAGAGCACTTCGTCGAAGTCGTCGTTGTTGTGGAAAAACGGCACCTTCAGCGCGCCGGGGTCGGTCTCGAAGGGCCGGGGCGCGAAGGTGCAGACCACGAACCGGTCGGCGGCGAAGGTCGTGTGGACGCTGGGCGGCAGGTGGTAGCGGTGGCTGGAGACGGGCCTCAGGTCCTTCACGTTCAGCCGCACGGGCGCCAGGTCGCCGTGCCAGCCAACCGCGTCCAGCGGATTGTAGGGATAGGTCACCACCGAGACCTGGCCGCGTTTCTTGATCTCGACCGACACCTCGCCGGGCTGATCCTGCTGGGCGCGAAACGCCTCGTCCAGTTGCGGCGTCTCGAGCATCGCCGGATCGAACAGGGCGTGGCCGCCCAGCAAGCCGCGGTCGGGCAGGCCGAAGTGGCTGTTGGTCGCCTCGATCATCAGGATCGCCGCCGGCGCACTGAGCGCGAGCCGCCACATGGTCCCGCGCGGCAGGTAGAGGTAGTCGCCCGCTGCGAACGGCAGCCGGCCGTAGTCGCAGAAGAGCTCGCCCTCGCCCTGGTGGACGAACAGCAGCTGGTCGCCGTCGGCGTTGCGGGCGAGCGCCGGCATGGGCTCGGCGAGCTTCCAGAAGCGGATCTCGACCGCTGGGTTGTAGAGCACCTTGCCGGCCGCCCAGGGGCTGGTCTCGGCGGCGTTGAGGCGCGCCAGGTCGAAGGCCCTCGGCCGCAGCGGGCCTTCGAACTTCGTCCAGCCGGTCGGCGGGCGCCGGTGGTGGATAAAGGCGGCCGGACCGAAGAAGCCCTCCTTGGAGATCTCCCGTTCGTAGGTCCCTTCGGGCATGTCGGCGTGGGCCTGGCGCGAATAGCGGCCTTGCGCGCCGCGGACCGGGATCCAGTTGCGCTTCGCCATCAGGGATCGTCCTTGTAGATGCCGACGCTCAGCGGCTCGGCGGCGCCGATCCGCGCGCGGTACATGCCCGAGGTGTTGAAGCTCCAGGCCATGGTCCCGTCGGGGCCGACCGCGATCACCCCGCCGTCGCCGCCGAGCGCAGTGAGCTCGCCCTGCACGACGGCGTCGATGGCCGCCTGCAGCCCCAGGCCCCTGTGCTCGACCAGCGCGCAGATCTCCTTGGCGACGGCGAGGCGGATGAAGAACTCGCCATCTCCGGTGGCCGAGACCGCGCAGGCGCGGTTGGAGGCGTAGGTCCCGGCGCCGATCAACGGGCTGTCGCCCACCCGGCCCCAGCGCTTGGCGGTGGTCCCGCCGGTGGAGGTGGCGGCGGCCACGTCGCCGTGGACGTCCCGCGCCACCACGCCCACCGTGCCGCGCTTGCCCTCGTCGTGCGCCAGCGCCGCGGCCGCGTCATGCCGCGCGCCGGCAGGCCGGGCCGGAACCGGCAGGCCGCGGCGGGCGAGCTCGCGCTCGAGCGAGCGCCAGCGCCGTTCGGTGAAGAAGTAGCCGGGCTCGACCTGCTCCAGCCCGGCATGGCGGGAGAAGGCGTCCGCGCCCTCGGCGATGAGGAAGACGTGGTCGGACCGCGCCATCACCGCGCGGGCCAGCGAGACGGGATTGCGGGTGCGGGTGACGCCGGCCACCGCGCCGGCTTCCAGCGTCCGGCCGTCCATCACCGCGGCGTCGAGCTCGATCC
>JAQGIJ010000624.1 GCA_028291285.1 Phenylobacterium sp.
AGCCCGAGGTTCAGGCCGCCAAGATCCTGCGTGAGCTGGTGGTGAAGTGGAAGGCTCAGCGGGCCAAGGAACAGCGGACCTGGGACGCTAAGCGAGCGCGGCTGTCCCCGAATGGCTGAGACGGTGACGATCAGCGACGACTGGATTCCAACCGCGGAGAACATCAACGCGCTCCCGATGCCGCTGCGGGTCTACATCCACAAGCTCGCCACGCACTGCGACCCGTCCATGACGCTCCAGGAGAACTACGAGCTTCGGCAGCAGGTCAGGGCGCTGGAGGCGATGGTTGCGATGTTGCGGGATTAGAAGGCGAGGCTTGAAAACAGGTCCGGGTCGTGAGAAGATTCTTGCCTACGATGGCGCTGGCTTCTCCGGTTCCCGGCCTAGTCAGTTGCACGAACGGCTCGAAATCCCTGGCAGGATTCCGGGCCGTTTTGCTGTGTGCTCACCAGAGCATCCGACCTTCGGACCGCGGCCCAAACGAAAAAGGCCCCGCCCTCCCAAAGGAAGACGGGGCCAGTGACGGCGCGAGGGGGAGGATCGCCGGTTCTCAGATCATCGGCAGCCCTGCACGACAGCCTCAGTTTCCAGCGACCGCGCGTAGAGGGTGAGATAGGCCGCAGCCAGCCGCACCAGCCGGGTCGGGCCGTCCGGGAGCGCCGCCAGTTCCTTCGGGGTCTCGACGGGGGGTTTCGGGCCAAGCGCTGGCGGGACGCAGGAGGTGGCGACCGCGAGCGCGACCGGCTGGTAGGTCGTCGGCCCCTTCGTGGTGGCGCAGGCGGCGATCACGGATGATAGACAAACCGCGTTGAGGATCACGGCAGCCCGCTTCGTGAGAGACAACAGCCTCATTTCAGCGCCCCCTTCACTTCCCGGTCAGCGTCTTCCCATCGCGAGCACTGGTCCGGCCCCTTCGGCTGGTAGTCCCTCAGATCCACCGCGTTCCGGCGCAGGCTCTCCACCACGGCTCGTGCGCCGGCGAGGTCATGGTTCACCGCTGCCAGCTTGGCCGCGCTCTCGACGCTCAGGGACGCGATGGAGGCGTTCTGGCGACCCAACTGGCCGAGGCAGGCCTTCCGGGCGTCCTGGGCGAGCCTGAGGGCCGCTAGCGCCTTGTCCCGCTGGGTGGTGAGGCTATCCGGCAGATCGAAGCCAAACGTCCACCCGACCAACGGCAGCGGCTTGGTGTGCCAGCCGAGGGGCGAGTGACGGTCCCAGGCGAACATGACCCCCGCCGCTACGCAGAGCGCCAGCAGGTAGGAGATGAGGCGGTCCATCAGCGACCGCTCAGCACGAGCCAGTCCAGCACGGCGAGCGCCCACGTCAACGGCCACAGGACGATCATCCCGACCCGCAGCAGGACGGGATAGTCGGAGCCTCGGTTGACCACCACGAAGGCGGTGAACAGCGCGCCCATCAGGTACGCGCCGGCCAGCAGCGAGAGGACGTCCACCTCAGGCCGCCTTGGCGAGGACAGGCCCAAGCGGAGCCGGCTTCTGCGACACGCCCGCGACGGTGATCTGCAGGCCGATCTTGTCCAGGCCCGCCTTCAGGCCGTTGATCAGCTGCACCAGGGCGGCATGTTCCGCCATGCTGAGCAGCGCCCCGCCGGTCGGCACGCCAGCCAGCTGGAGGAGGTTGAGGACCATGGTCGCCTGATGATCCGCCGTGTCGTTGAGCATCGGGCCGATTGCGGTCTGGCCGGCGGCGACGGCGACCGACGCGGCGGCCTTCAGGGATTCCAGCATCAGCGTGGTCGCCGGCTGGAGCACCGCCGGCAGCGAGGCGATGTTCTCCTGGATCAGCTTGGCTTCCCCATCGCGGAAGTGCGCGAAGTCGCTGCGACCGGCGAACAGGTCAGCGAGGTTGTGGATCGTAACGGAGAGGTCGGACATAGCCGTTCCTTCAGCTTGAGCCCTCAGGGGGCGGGAATGATTGTGGATTCAGCAGCTCGGCGGGCGGCTTCAGCTTCCGCGGCTTGCTGGCAGTGGTTGGTCTGGCCGGTGATGATACGGGCGCCGGCGTTGACGACGCTGACGAGCGCCGGACCCCACCAGTGACGTTTCCCGCCTGCGGCTCCGACGGCTCGACCCAATGTGCCGCTGACCGTCTCCAGATGCGAACCCCCGCCAAGGGCGTTAATTCCTTCGTCCAGCCCTAGCAGCAGGCCGACCGCGCGCTTGAGGAGGCCGGTCATGGGCTTCTCCTGATCTCAGGGTCGGGGTTCAGGCGCGCTGGCTGTTGCCGCGCTGGGCGTAGGGGTGGCCGGTGATCGGCACGTTCATCCGCTGCCAGCCGTGATGGGCTGGCTTCTGTTCAGCGCAGGCGGTCAGGATCAGTACGAGCGCTACGAGCGCGGCGGGCAACCGAGCCAGACCTTGGCCATGAGGAACACCACGACCAGCCCGACCAGCGTCAGGGCCAGCCAGAACACCCGGTTCACCGTCGGACGCCGGTGCGGATTTGCGCGGCGATCCGCTCCGCTCGAGCCCCGACCTGATCAGACCACTTGCTCAGCAGCAGGCCGGCCGAGGCTCCGACGAAGTTTCCCGCCCGCAGCTTGGCGAGGCTGTTGGTGAAGGTGGAGAGCCCGCGCTTGCCGTCGCCCCAGCCGAGATTAAACATCAGCTCGACGAGAGCGTCCTGACGCACCGGGCAGAGCGAGCGCCACCAGGGCAGATGCGCGTCGCACTGGGCCGCCGCTTGGGCGATGTCCTCCAGCAGCTCGGCGTCGGCCTGGGCCTGGGTCCACACCGTGCCGGGCAGGACATGGGCGTGGCCGTAGCCCACCGTCCAGATGTCCACCGTGTCCCGGTAGGCCTTGAGCCGCAGCCCCTCCGCCACCTTCAGGTCCGCGATCAATTCAGGCGACGGAACGAAGCGCGCAGGCTTCTCCGCGCTGACGGGCAGCGTGTCGGTCATGGCGGGGACCTCAGGGTGGGGGTTAGGCGGCCTGGAGGTCGGAGCCGTCGTCCGAGTAGCGCTCGCGCAGCTTCAGCATGGAGATCGCCTCGAAATCAGTGATCTGTCCGCCCCAGACGGTGAGCATCAGCACGCCCCACCACCAGCCGCCCGGCCCGTGGGTCGCGTAGTGCTCGAACTCGCCCCATGGCAGGGCGCAGCCGGCCTGAATGACGGTGATCCGCTCCTGTGGACCCATCTTGTGGTCGTTGAAGATCTGCAGGCTGTGCGTGTGGCCATGCACGAGCGGCGCGGTGAGCATGGCGCCGGCGCGGTGCGTCGAGGTCTTGCCGCCCATCGCCCGGCCCATGCCGTTGATCGGCGCGTGGGTGAAGGCGACGCCCTCGACGTAGGCGAACTCGCCGAAGTCCCGCTCCCTCCAGCCGAACTGGAGCAGCTGCTGGGCGTATTGATGGGTATGAGTC
>JAQGIJ010000200.1 GCA_028291285.1 Phenylobacterium sp.
CGACCCGCTTCGTCAAATGGCGCGACATCGACAGCGTGCGATGCGTCGCGCGCGGCCTGAACTATCTGGTGATCACCTTGAAGCCCTCGCCGCGCGACCCGGGCGGGCCGCCGCAGGTGATCCGCGCCCGCCTGCCGGCCGTGATCGAGCCGTGGATCCGCGCCGCCGCGGTCGGCATGATCGAGCGTCACCTCGAGGATTAGAGTCGGCCGGCTTCCGTCAGCCGGTCGACCAGCCAAAGCCTGGCCGGCGGCAACGGCCGGTTCAGCGGATTGAAGATGAAGGCCTCCAGGAAGTGGCCGGTGAGCGCCAGGCCTGCGCCCACGTCGCCGGGGCCAAGCCCGGCCTGCGCCCCCAGCAGGAACGGCGGTAGCGCCAGCAGCCGGTCCTTGTAGGGCTCGCCGGCGGCGCGGCTGACCGCACGCCCGGTGCGCGGGCTGACATAGACCAGGTCGTCGAGCACGCCGGTGGCGGCGCATTTCGACAGGTCCAGGCCGAACCCCAGCTCCTGCAGCAGCCCCGCCTCGAAGCGCACGAAGACCGCCGGCCAGATGTCCGCATTGGCAAGCGCGCGGGTCAGCGCCTCGAAGGCGAGATAGGCGCCGGGATGCGCCTCCCGCTCCGGCAGGGCGCCGGCCGTCACGGCCGCGGCGGCCTGCAGGCCGGCCAGCGCCAGCGGCTCGTCGAACAGCGCCGACGGCCCCTCCCCCACCGGCTCCAGGACCGCCGAGCCCAGCTGGTCGGAGACCCGGGCGCGGTAGCGGGCGGTCACCTGGGCGCCGGGCTGCAGGAAGGGCTTCATCCGGCGCGAGCCGCCGCCGGCCACATGGGCGGCGTAGCGGCCGTGCTGGCGGGTCAGCAGCTCGACGATCGCGCCGGCCTCGCCAAACGGGCGGGCGGCCAGCACGAAGGCGTCGTCCTCGAACTCCATCCGAAGGCGTTAGCGCCTGCGGGCCCTCGTGGCCAGACGCCCCCTCCGTCTCGGCGCTCCGCGCCGATCCACCTCCCCCGCTTCGCGGTGGAGGATCTGGGCGCACTATGCTCCACCGCTTGCGGGGGAGCTGTCGGCGAAGCCGACTGAGGGGGCGCGGCGGCGCTCGCCCCTACTCCGCCGCGAGCGCGAACTCCGGGCGCGGCAGGCGGAACAGGCGCGCGGCGTTGCGGCCGAGGATGTCGGCCTTTTCGGTCTCGGTGATGTCGATGCCGTCGAACAGGTGGGCGATCACCTCGCGGGTGCGGCCGAAGGTGCCCTCGTGGTGGGGATAGTCCGCGCCCCACATCAGCGCCTTCGTTCCGGTCACCGAGCGGGCCATGATGCAGGCGCGGTCGTACTGGAAGGAGCAGGACACCTGGCGGGCGATGATCTCGCGCGGGGTGAGCGAGAGCTTCGGCCGCACGAACATGTGGTGCGCCTCGTAGACCTCGTCCATCCGCTCGGCGAGCGCCGCGAGCCAGCTGGCGCCGGACTCGATGCAGGCCACCCTGGCCTGCGGGAAGCGGTCGAGCAGGCCGCCGGCGACCATGTGCATGATCGAGTGCATGCCGTCGCACATCTGGATGGTGTAGTTGATCACCGCCCCGCCCGGCCCCTTGTGCGCGCGGACGTCCTCGCGGCCGGTGCCGGTGTGCAGGACCAGGACGATCCCGTTCTGCTGGGCCGCCTCGAACACCGGGTCCCACTTCTCGTCGTTGTAGAACGGCAGGCCGGAGTTGACCTCGATCAGGCTGGGCAGCATGGCCGCGGTGAAGCCCAGGCCGGCCAGGCGCTTGATCTCGGCCACGGTGTTGCCGAAGTCGCGCACCGGCAGGATGCCGCAGCGGACGAAGATCTGGGTGTGGCCGCCGAAGAAGCTGGCGTGCCAGTCGTTGTAGAGCTGCACCGAGGCGAGCTCGGCCTGCGGGTCCTCGATCAGGAACAGGAACAGGCCCTGGCTGGGGAAGACGATCTCCGCGTCGATCCCCTCGGCCTCCATGTCGACCAGCCGGCCCGGGATCTCCTTGACGCCCAGGCGGTTGGACCGGCCGAACACCTCGCCGTTCTCGCCCACCGGCGGGGGCGGCGGCTTGTTGATGGCCATCTTGCTCATCACCTTGGAGCCGGCCATCACATAGCGGAAGCCGTCCTTCACCTCGACGTGCATGCCCTGCGGGCGCAGCGAGGGCGGCAGGCCCTCCATGTAGAGGTCGGCGGGCTCGGCGATGTGGCCATCGGCGCTGAAGACGAAGGGCTTCATGAGCGTTCCTCCTGGATCGTTCGCGGGCGACGCGAGCCGCCGACCGGCGCTTCCCGGTTCTTCGAAGCCGATAATCTATCAAAACCCGCCCGACGGGAAGCCCAGTCTCCCTCGCCCCGCTTGCGGGGAGAGGGCCTCAGCGTCTCAGGCGTCGTAGTCGAGGCCGATGTCGCCGTAGAACTCGCGCTTGTCGGCCCAGCGCTCGTCGACCTGGACGTGCAGGAAGAGGTGCACCGGGCGGTCGAGGATGGTGCTCAGCTCCTCGCGCGACTTCTGGCCGATCCACTTCAGCGTCTGGCCGCCCTTGCCGAGCAGGATCGGCCGCTGGCTCTCGCGCTCGACGTAGATGGTCTGCTCGATGCGCGCCGAGCCGTCCTTGCGCTCCTCGAACTTGGTGGTCTCCACGGCCGCCGCATAGGGCAGCTCCTCGTGGACGCGCAGGTAGAGCTTCTCGCGGGTGATCTCCGCGGCCAGCAGGCGAGCCGGCAGGTCGGCGGTCTGGTCCTCCGGATAGAACCAGGGATTCTCCGGCATCAGCTCGGCGAGCCGCGCCTTGAGGTCGTCGACGCCCGAGCCGGTGGTGGCGGAGACCATGAAGACCTCGGAATAGGCGTCGGTCTCGAACAGCCGCTGGGAGAGCTCGAGCAGCTTCTCGCGCCTGACCGCGTCGACCTTGTTGAGCGCCAGGATGGCCTTTCGGCCGCTCTTCTTCAGGCCTTCGACGATCGTTTCCACGTCGATGGCGGCGCGCTTGTCGGCGGACTTGGCGCCCGACTCAGCCACGGCGATTTCCGCGGCGGCGTCGACCAGGTGGACCACGGCGTCGGCGTCCGCGGCCCCGCCCCAGGCGGCGCGGATCATGGCCCGGTCGAGCCGGCGCCTCGGCTGGAAGATGCCGGGGGTGTCGACCAGCACGATCTGGGCCTCGCCGGCCATGGCCACGCCGCGCACGGGAAAGCGCGTGGTCTGCACCTTCTGGGTGACGATGGAGACCTTGGAGCCCACCAGCCGGTTGGTGAGGGTCGACTTGCCCGCATTGGGCGCACCGATGATGGCGGCAAAGCCGGCGCGGGTCATGCGGCGGACTCCTCGCCCGCGGGCGGCGGGCCTTCGCGCTTGAGCAGCATCAGCTGGGCGGCGGCCTTCTCGGCGTCCTGGCGCGAGCGGCCGACGGCCTGCTCGGGCGGGAAGCCCTCCACCGCGACCTGCACGGTGAAGGCCGGCGCGTGGTCCGGCCCCTCGCGGCGGACCACGTCATAGGCTGGCAGCGGCAGGCCGCGGCCTTGCGCCCACTCCTGCAGCTCGGTCTTGGGATCCCGCGACCGCGGCTCGCTCAGGCGCTCGAACTCCTCGGCCCAGAACTTCAGGAAGAAGGCGCGCGCGCACTCCAGCCCGCCGTCGAGGTAGAGGGCCGCGATCAGCGCCTCGCAGGCGTCGCCGAGGACCGCGTCGGACTCCCGCGCGCCCACCTTGGTGGCGCTGGCCGAGAGCCGCAGCGCCTCCGCCAGCCCCGCCCGCTTCGCCGTCCGGGCGCAGGCGTGATAATTGACCAGGTTCGCCAGCAGCCGCGACATCTCGCCTTCCCGCGCATCGGGATCGAGCGCCATCAGCCGCTCGGCGGCGCAGAGGTTGAGCACCCGGTCGCCGAGGAATTCCAGCCGCTCGTTGTGCCGCACGGCCTTGGCGCCGTCGCCGACGCTGGAGTGGGTCAGCGCCCGCTCCAGCAGGTCGCGGTCGCCGAAGGCGTAGCCGATCCGGCGCTCCAGCTCGGCGACGGCGGCGGCCCTCGTATTCATAGGGGAAGGTTCATGCGCGGCGCATCAATGCAGGATGTTGAAGAACCGGCTCGGCCGGGCCGAGAGCAGCCAGGTCCAGGGCTTGAAGATCGAGGCGCCCGGGTTCCAGGACAGCAGGATGATCTGCGCCTTGCCGACCAGGTTCTCCGCCGGGACATAGCCCACGCCGCCGGCTTCGGGCGGCACGCGGCTGTCGGAGGAGTTGTCGCGGTTGTCGCCCATCATGAAGTAGTCGCCCTCGGGCACGACGAAGACGTCGGTGTTGTCGAGCTCGCCGTCGGTCCCGAAATCGTTGGTCAGGTACGACTTCCCGCCGGGCAGGGTTTCCCTGTAGCGGGCGATCTCGCGGATGAAGCCGTAGCCGGAATCCTCCCTGGCCGTGCCGGCGAAGACCCGGGGCACCTGGCGGCCGTTGAGGTAGAGCAGGCCTTGCTTCATCTGGATGCGGTCGCCGGGCAGGCCGATGACGCGCTTGACGTAGTCGGTGTGGCCGTCGCGGGGCAGCTTGAAGACGACGATGTCGCCGCGCTGCGCCGCGTGCTGCAGGATCCGCCCATGGAAGATCGGCGGGCTGAACGGGATGGAGTGGCGCGAGTAGCCGTAGCTGAACTTCGAGACGATGATGTAGTCGCCCTGGTAGAGGTTCGGCTCCATCGAGGCCGACGGGATGGTGAAGGGCTGGAAGAACAGGACCCTCAGCACGAGCGCGATCAGCAGCGCATAGACGACGGTCTTGACGATCTCGATGATCTCGCTGACGGCGCCGGTCTTTTCGGGGCTCTGTGCGGCCTGCACGTTCTCGCTCATGGAAAGTCCTTGGAGGGGTCCGGCGCGCCGGACCGGCTGTAGCTACGCGTTGCATAGGCGAGGAGCAAGGCCGGGGCCCGTGAAGTCTCGTTCACGGGGCCTCCGCCGCCGCCCAAGCGGAACGATCGGTGGCGAGCGGACGTTCGCCGGGCGCCGGGGGGAGGCGCCATCGGAGGAACGCCCATGAAGAAGATCTCATCTCTGTTCGTCGCCGCGGCCGCCTTCGCCCTCTTCGCCTCCGCCCCGGCGAGCGCTGCGACCGCGACCAGCGCGAACCAGGCGAGCAAGTCGGCGGCGTGCCGAGACACCAAGGGCAAGTTCATACCCTGCCCCAAGCCTACGGCGTCCACGTCCGGCCAGCGCTGCCGCGACACCAAGGGCAAGTTCATAAAGTGCCCGGCCTCGACCGGCATGGCCGTGAACACCACGGCCAAGACGAACGCCACGACCAAGACGCACTGAACGCACGCGACCGCGACGCGCCCTTCACGCCGGCAGGGCCTCGATGATCACGAAGGCCTGGGCGTAGGGGTGGTCGTCGGTGAGGCTGAGGTGGATCACCGCCTTGTGGCCCGGCGGCGTGATGGCCTCCAGCCGCTCCAGCGCCCCGCCGGTGAGGGCCATGGTGGGCTGGCCGGAGCGCATGTTGACAACGCCCATGTCGCGCCAGAAGACGCCGCGGCGCCTGCCGGGGCCGAGCGCCTTGGCGCAGGCCTCCGTGGCCGCGAAGCGCTTGGCGTAGCTGGCCGCGCGGTCGGGCTTGCGCTCGGAGCGGGCGCG
>JAQGIJ010000629.1 GCA_028291285.1 Phenylobacterium sp.
TGGGTCTCGATCCCAGAGCCACCGAGGTCCACATAGGCGACGGTCTTGGAATCAATGATCGCCAAGCTGTCGTAGCCCTTTGGCGAGACGTTGACGGAACCCTCGGCCGACAGTGGCGCGGTTGCTACGAAGAATAGCTTCTGGCGGCGGATGAAGCCGATCAGCGTCTCGTCCAACTCGTCATAGACGGTGCTCATCTCACACACACATCTCCAACATCGTGCGCGGCCGCTACGGCTCCGGCCGATTCCTCTAGGCAGCGGATTGAGGAGACGCAGCACACGTTATGCGGATCACCGCACTCTGATCATGTCGAGTCGGACAGCAGGTGGCAACGACGGCTCACCACCCCGAGCTGACGTTGGGAACGACCGGTTCCTGGCTGAAAGCCTTCGGAACGGCAGCTTCGCAGCCAAGAAGCCCAGCGTGCGCTTTCCGAACGTCAGCGAATGACTGGCGGACCCATAGTGAACGGTTCGAGCGTCAGCGTGCCGGGGCTATGCCGTGCGCCCACGAATCGGCGTGGAGATCGGCCCCAGCGTACCGTCGTTCTCCCTCCTCCCGCCGAATACCGGGAACACACGCGCCTCCCCGTAGTCGCGAATCCGCTCCGCGCGCTTCAGGGTCTCCATATCGGCCTCGGAGATCTCGAAATCGACGTCGGCGTTGATCCGCATGTGCGCCGCCTTGGTCGTCTTCGGCAGCGGCAGCATGCCGAGTTGCAGGCAGTAGCGGATGCACAGCTGGGGAATACCGACGCCGTACCGCACGGCAATGACCGCAAGATCCCGATTGTGCAGCATCTCACCGTGGCCCACGGGCGAATAGGCCTCCACCAGGATGCCTTGCTGCTGGCACTCGGCGAGCAGCTCGAACGGCGTGTTGCTGACGTGAGCGAGGACCTGATTGACCATCGGCCTGACGCTGCAACTGGCGAGGATGTTCTCCAGGTCGGCCTGCTCGAAGTTTGACACGCCGATGACCCGCAGCTTGCCAGCGTCATAGGCCTCCTCCAGCGCCCGCCAGGCCTGGCGGTTGCCGTCGTAGTAGCGCTCGGCCCCGCCGAACTCCGTCCAGGGCTGCGGACTGTGGATGATCATCAGGTCGATGTGGTCGAGCGCCAGCGCCGACAGCGAGCCGTCGACGGCCGCCTTCGCCCCAGCGTAGGTCTTGCAGTCCGCCTGCAGCTTCGTCGTCACGAACAGCGCCTCGCGGGGGACGCCGCAGGTGCGGACTCCCTCTCCCACGCCACGCTCGTTGGCATAGGCCTGCGCCGTGTCGAAGTGTCGGTAGCCGAGGGCTGCCGCGTTCCGCACGGCCTGAGCGGTCTCGCCGTCCTCTATCATCCAGGTGCCGAGGCCCAGCTTGGGGATCGTCACGCCGTTCGCGAGTGTGAAATTCTCGTCCAGGATCATCGTCTTGGCCTTTCAAATGCCGCCGGAAGGTCCAGCTAGGTACTGTTCATCGCTCACCTTCTCCATCCAGGTGACGGGTGAGCCGTTCAGGGCCTCCTGGATCGCGATGTGGGTCATGGCGGTCGTAGGCGTCGCCCCGTGCCAGTGCCGATGCCCCGGCGGGCACCAGATGACGTCGCCGGCCCGAATCTCGACGACGGGCTCGCCGTCGCACTGGGTCCAGCCCGCGCCGGCGGTGACGACGAGGATCTGGCCGAGCGGGTGGGTGTGCCACGCCGTGCGCGCGCCGGGCTCGAAGGTGACGCTGGCCGCGGCGACGCGGGCCGGCGCTTCCGCGGTGTGAAGGGGATCCAGCCGAACGCGGCCTGTGAACCACGCGTCTGGACCTTGCTGGGACGGCTGCGAGCCGGCGCGTTTGAGGATCATGGAAATTCTGCTCCTTGTGTGGGTCAGGCTCGACAGTGGCGGCGCCCAGCCTGAACGTGGGGGGGCTGCCGAAACGAACATTGATATGCAGCCGGAAACGCGTCGCGCTCAGGCGAGATGCCGGTCGAACGAGGCTCCTTCCGCCCTGGCGCCCGCGCGGCGAGAGCCGGCGAACGCGAGGAATGAGCCGGCCAGCAGGATTGCGGCGCTCGCGCCGAAGGCGGTCTGGTAGCCGCGCGAGTCCACCAGGACCCCGCCCAACGCCGCCCCGAGCGTGATGGCCAGCTGGACGACGGCGACCATAAGCCCCCCGCCCGCTTCGGCGTCGTCGGGCAGCGTCTTGCTCAGCCAAGTCCACCATGCGACCGGGGCGGCGGTGGCGACGAGGCCCCACGCGGTGAGAAGAACAGACGCCGAGACCGGAGAGCCGCCCAGCCCGATCAGGGCAAGGGCGATCAGCCCGAGCGCCATGGGAGCGCCGATCAGCAGACTCCCCAAGCGCGCGGGCAACAGCAAGCCGATCAGGTATGTCCCGACCAGGCCCGCGGCGCCGAGCGCCAGGAGGACGAGCGACAGCCCGGGGACGCTGAGGCCCGTCACCGTCTCCAGGAAAGGCCGCAAGTAGGTGAAGAGCGCGAACTGACCGGCGAACAGCGCCGCAACGGCCGCGAACCCCAGCGGCGCGCCCGGCCGACGCAGGACGCGGAAGACGCTGCCGCGCGCCGCTTGGCCCGTCGGCGGCATGGCTGGGAGGCTGAGGTGCTGCCAGGCGAGCGCGGCGGCGCCCATCGGTACAACGATGAAGAACGCCCCCCGCCAGCCGATGTATTGCCCCAGGAAGCTTCCAAGCGGCGCGGCTATGGTGGTGGCCAGGGCATTGCCGCCGTTCAACAAGCCCAGGGCGCGGGGAACCTGCGGCTCCGGCACAAGCCGCATGACTGTCGCGGCGCACATCGACCAGAAGCCGCCGATCACGACCCCGACCAGCGCGCGGCCAGCCATGAAGACGGCCGCATTGGGCGCGAACGCGACCATCAGGCCGGAGGCGATCATGAGCCCCGTAAGGGCGAGCAGGACATGCTTGCGATCTATCCTGCGTGTGGCTGAAGCGACGAAGAGGCTCGTGAGGACAGCGAAGACACCGGAGACGGCGATGGCCTGGCCCGCCTGGCCCTCGGTGATGCGAAGATCGGCGGCGAGGGGCGTGAGCAAGCTCACGGGCATGAACTCGGAGGCGATCAGCGTCGAGACGCAGAGGGTCAGCGCCGCAACAGCGCCCCACGCCCCGGGCGTGCTCCGGATCTCGGCTTCGGTGGCGATTTGAACGGACATCGGGGACCTCTCTCGGCCTTGCGCCAGGAGAGCGCGCCAACCGAGGTCACCCAGATAGAGGCAGAACCCGCGCGCGATGAGCCGCCTGCAGGTCCATGGACCATTGCGCGAAATTCAACGATCAACCGCCCGTCAGAGTCCGAGCGGGCGCAACTCCCGCACCAGATCAATCAGCAGCCGCAGCGCCGCAGGCACCTGGCGGCGACTGGAATAGTAGATGTGATAGCCGCCACTCA
>JAQGIJ010000202.1 GCA_028291285.1 Phenylobacterium sp.
TTCGTAAGAGGCGCGGACCTTCCAGCACCGCAGGCAGCTCCGCGATGCGGTCGATCGCCGCCTTCAGCACCGATTCGGCCACAGCATGGGTGGTCAGCACGATGGGCACGCCGTCGGCGTTCTCCACCGGCTTCTGCAAGAAGCTCTCGATCGACACGCCGGCCTCGGCGAGCGTCTCGGAGACGGCCGCGATCACGCCGGGCTCGTCCTTCACCAGGAAGCGCAGATAGGCGCGACTCAGGCTCTTGGAGGGATCGACCGGGGTGAACGGCTGCAGCGACACCGCCGGCGCCTGGAAGACGGGCCGGACCGCGCCGGTCATCACGTCGGCGATGTCGGCGGCGACCGCGGCGGCCGTGGGCCCCGCCCCCGCCCCGGGGCCCTGGACGAAGATCCGGCCGATCCGCTCGCCCTCGATGAACAGCGCGTTCAGCGCCCCGCCGGCCTGGGCCAGCGGGTGGGACAGCGGCGCCAGCGAGGGATGCACCCGCACCAGCACGCCGTCGGGCGAGCGGTCGGCGGAGGCCACCAGCTTGATCCGGTAGCCCAGGTCCTTGGCCAGGCGGATGTCGAGCAGGCCCACCTGCTCGATGCCCTCGATCTCGGCGGCGGCGTAGTTCGGCGCGCAGCCGAACGCCAGCGCCGCCAGGATGGAGATCTTGTGGGCGGCGTCGAACCCGCCGACGTCCATGGTCGGATCGGCCTCGGCGTAGCCCAGCCGCTGGGCCTCGGCCAACACCTCGGCGAAGTCGCGGCCGGTCGCCTCCATCTCGGTGAGGATGTAGTTGCAGGTGCCGTTGAGGATGCCCGCGACCGACTTGACGTCGTCGCCGACCAGCGCCTCGCGCAGCATCTTCACCGCCGGGGTGCCGCCCATGACGGCGGCCTCGAAGAGCAGCGGCGCGCCCTTCGCTTCCGCCAGCGCCGCAAGCTCGGCGCCGTGCTCGGCGATCAGCGCCTTGTTGGCCGTCACCACGGGCTTGCCGGCCGCGAGCGCCGCCTCGACGGCGGCCTTGGCGGTTCCGTCCGAGCCGCCGATCAGCTCGACGAAGAGGTCGACCTCGGGTGAGCGGGCCAGCGCCACCGGATCGTCGAACCAGGGCAGGCCGGAGATGTCGAAGGGCCGCGGCCGCGAGCGCGAGCGCGCCGAGACGCCGGTCACCCGCACCCGCCCGCCGGCCGGGGCGAAGCCGGGCCGCTCGTCGAGGAAGCTCAGCAGCCCCGCGCCGACCGTGCCCAGGCCCGCGACCCCGATCCGCCACTCGCGCGGACTCATTGGGCGGCCAGGGTGTTGTGGGCTCGCGCCAGGATCTCGTCGCTGTGCGTCAGGAACTTCTTCACATTGCGCGCCGCCTGGCGGATGCGCTGCTCGTTCTCCACCAGGCCGATCCGCACATAGCCCTCGCCGTACTCGCCAAAGGCGATGCCCGGCGCCACGGCCACGCCAGCCTCCTCGATCAGCAGCTTGGAGAACAGCATCGAGCCGGCCTCGCGGTACTGCTCCGGCAGGGGCGCCCAGGCGAACATCGAGGCCGGCGGCGCGGGGATGTCCCAGCCGGCCCGCCTCATGGCGCTCACCAGGCAGTCGCGGCGCCTCTTGTAGATGCCGCGGATCTCGTCGACGCAGTCCTGCGGTCCGTTGAGCGCCGCGGCCGCCGCCACCTGGATCGGCGTGTAGGCGCCGTAGTCCAGATAGGACTTCACCCGCGCCAGCGCCGCGCACATCCGCTCGTTGCCGACCACCATGCCGACGCGCCAGCCGGCCATGGCGTAGGTCTTGGAGAGCGAATTGACCTCCACGGCGATGTCGCGGGCGCCGTCCACCTGCAGGATCGACGGCGGCGGGTTGTCGTCGAAGTAGATCTCCGAATAGGCGATGTCCGAGAGCACCAGCATCTCGTGCTTCTTCGCCAGCGCCACGACCTCCTTGTAGAAGTCGAGGTCCACCCACTGCGCCGTCGGGTTCGAGGGATAGCTGACGATCAGCACGCTGGGCGGCGGCGCGGAGTGCTTCACCGCCCGGCTGATGCCGGAGAGGTATTCCTCCGGCGAGGGCGCCGGCACGTGGCGGATCACCCCGCCGGCCATGATGAAGCCGTAGGCGTGGATCGGGTAGGCCGGATTGGGGCAGATGATGACGTCGCCCGGCGCGGTCAGCGCCTGGGCCAGGTTGGCGAAGCCCTCCTTGGAGCCGAGGGTGGCGATCACCTCGGTGTCCGGATTGAGCTTCACGCCGAAGCGGCGGTCGTAGTAGCCGGCCATGGCCTTGCGCAGCCCGGCGATGCCCTTCGAGGCGGAATAGCGGCCGGCCTTCGGGTCGCGCGCGGTCTCGACCAGCTTGTCAACGATGTGCTTGGGCGTCGGCATGTCGGGGTTGCCCATGCCAAAGTCGATGATGTCCACGCCCTGGCCGCGCAGGCGGGCCTTGATGCGGTTCACCTCCTCGAAGACGTAGGGTGGGAGGCGTCGGATGCGGTGGAATTCGGGGGTCATGTCAGTGAGCTCTGGCGCCGCGAGCTGCCCAGTGCGGCTGGAGGGAGCTGAAGCCGGGGCATCGATAGACTCCGGGCAGGAGTCAGCCAAGCCAGCGAACGGGATTTTTTCGCGCCTCCGCGGGGCCTAGTGCTGGGCCGGCGGAGGCGGGGTAGCTCGCTTGCGGACCGAATTGGCGAAGGATTCGGTGTCGGAGCTGGTCGCCGCCCCGAGGTCGGGGCCCGCGGCGGAGCGCGCCCGGCCGGCGAAAACCTGGGTGTTGTTCAGTGTCCAGGTGGTCGGCGCGGTGGCCTGGTCCAGCTGGACGCGGGCCGCATCGACCGCGCGCGCACGGTCGCCGTAGACCCGGGCCGGCCGCACGTCGGTTGGCGTCGGCGGGATTTCGTTGAAGCTCGGATAGTCCTTGTCCCCAGTCGCCAGCTTCGCCACCTCGGGCGCGATCGGCGACTTGGGATCGACTTTGGTGCTGGCGATCAGATCGCTGACGCACCCGGTCAGAAGGGCCGCCATGGCGACGCCGCCGAGGAAACGTGCAGCCGTATAGCTTTTGCGGGCGTTCATATAAATGCGGTCAGGCGCGTTCATGTCCGTTGGTCTTATGTCATGATATCGAACGGCGAAAGGGCACGCGCGCTTTCGTCACCGGAGGAAGCGCTCATGAGCGAGCAGACCGTCGGCAACGAACCGGCTGCGCCGCGTCCGAAGTCGGCCGCCGGACGCCGGGCGCCCGCCGAGGACGCCGTCATCCCGACGACGCCGGAGGGCAACCCCAAGCCGCCGTTGCCCGAGTCGCTCGACGCCATGGCCGAGGCGGCCCAGCCGAACGCGACCAAGACCGAGGCGCCCGAGGCCGAACCCGCCCCCTCGCCCGCGCCCAGCGCGCCGGCGCCGGCCTTCGACATCGCGAGCTTCTCCGCCGAGCAGCGCTCGCAGCTCGAGCGGCTGTCGATGAACCTCGCCCGCGCGGCCATGGCCGCCCAGGGCGCCATCGCCGAGGTCGCGCTGAAGCAGGCCGACCGGCCGGCGGCGCTGTCGCCGGACCCGTTCAACGTGGCCCCGGCGCTGACCGACGTCATGGGCCACCTCGCCGCCCAGCCCGACCGGCTGATGCGCGCCCAGGCCCAGCTCTTCACCCGCTACATGGACCTCTGGCAGAACACCGCCCGGCGGATGGTCGGCG
>JAQGIJ010000638.1 GCA_028291285.1 Phenylobacterium sp.
CGGCCCAGGAGCCCTGCGCGCCCGGGAGCTTGGCCCGGTGGTTGATCTTGCCCTGCCGGCCCACCGTCTCGCCGAGACGGTCGAATTCCTTGGTCATGCGGTCGTTCAGCTCGACCACGTCGTTGAAGGCCTCCGCGAGCTCGCCGCCGAGGCCGGTCAGCCCCTTGGGCAGGCGGACCGAGAAGTCGCCGCGGCGGAAGGAACGCAGCGCCGCCAGCAGCTCGGCGGTCTCCAGCGGGACCTCCGGCCTGTGCGGCCGGGCCGCGCGCTTGGGCTTGGACGCAGCCTGGGCGGCGGTCGGCGACTTGGTGATGGATTGCGGCATGGTTTCCCCGAAACGAAGCGTGGCGTTGGGGGGCCATGGTTGACGCACCGGAGCTGATCCCGGCGTCGACAACACACACCCCCGCCCTTCACGGTGAACAATGAAACCGCTGCCTAAGTTCCAGCTTGGCCGAAATTTTTTTGCGGAGCGTGGTCGTTCACCGGCGGGCGCGTCGCGAGGCGGCCCTGACCTGCCGTAATAGCCTGGGTTACGCCGAATCCCCTGCAAAAACAAGCCGCACCATAGCTATCCTGGGTGCGGCCGAACCGCGCCGCAGGAACCGCGGAGCAGGGCTGCCGTTTCCGCGTGTGGCCGCAAGCCCGCCGCCCAGGATCCCGCAGACGAGATGTCGCAAGCCTACGAGGCCTCATCCTTCGAGCCCCCGCCCGAGGCCGAAGCGTTCTACGCCGAGAGCCTGAAGCTGCTGAACGAGTCCGGCATCCCCTTCCTGCTGTCGGGCACCTATGCGATGTCCGCCTACACCGGCATCGTGCGGCCCACCAAGGACCTCGACGTCTTCTGCAAGGCCGGGGATTTCCCCAAGATCCTCGCCTTCTTCCAGGAGCGCGGCTTCCGCACCGACGTCGAGGACGAGCGCTGGATCGCCAAGGTCTGGCAGGACCGGCACTTCTTCGATGTCATCTTCGCCATGTCGAACGGCACGGCGCCGATCACCGACGCCTGGTTCACCGACAACCCGACGATCGAGGTCTATGGCGCGGAGGCGAGGATCACCCCGCCCACCGAGCTGATCGTCTCGAAGATGTTCATCCAGGACCGCTACCGCTACGACGGGGCCGACGTGGCCCACGTGATCCTGCGCGCCCACGACCGGATCGATTGGCGGGGCCTGCTCCGCTACATGGAGCCCTACTGGGAGGTGCTGCTGACACACCTCCTGAACTTCCGCTTCATCTATCCCACCGAGCGCGACCTGATCCCGCGCGAGCTGATGGAGGAGCTGACGGCGCGGCTGCGCGCCCAGGTCGGCCTGCCGCCGGCGCGCGTCAAGGTCTGCCGTGGACGGCTGTTCTCGCCGCGCGACTACGTCACCGACATCACCGAGTGGGGGTTCGCCGACGTCGTCGGAAAGGGCCTGGAGGAACGCCATGAGCCTATCGCCTGACGCGCCGCCGACGGCGGGGACCATCAGGCTGGCGGCGATCGGCGACCTGCACGTCGGCGAGAACGCCCAGCATCCCTACCGCGACCTGTTCAGCCGGATCAGCCAGCAGGCCGACGTGCTGGCGCTGTGTGGCGACCTCACCAACTTCGGCAAGACGCCGGAGGCGGAGATCCTGGCCGACGACCTGCTGGCCTGCTCGATCCCGGTGGTGGGCGTGCTGGGCAACCACGACTACGAGTGCGGCCAGCCGCAGGAGGTGGCCCGCATCCTGCACCAGGCGGGCCTGCGGCTGCTCGACGGCGAAGCGGCCGAGATCGCCGGCGTCGGCTTCGCCGGCGGCAAGGGCTTCATCGGCGGCTTCGGGCGCAACATGCTGACCGCCTTCGGCGAGCCGGCGATCAAGGCCTTCGTCCAGGCCTCGGTCGACGAGAACCTGAAATTGGAGAGCTCGCTGCGGATGCTGAAGACCGACCGCGTGGTGGTGGTCCTGCACTATTCGCCGATCGCCGAGACCCTGGCCGGCGAGCCGCCGGAAATCTTCCCCTTCCTCGGCTCGGCCCGCATGGGCGAGACCATCGACCGCTTCGACGGGGTGAAATACGTGCTGCACGGCCACGCCCACTCCGGCGCCTACGAGGGCCGCACCCCCCGCGGCATCCCGGTCTACAACGTGGCCAGGCCGGTGCTGACCCGAGACATGGGCGTCGAGTTCGCAGTGTTCGACGTCTAGAGCGGCCCCTCTCAATCGAACGGTCGCGCATCGTCGCGGTCATGTCGCCGCCGCGGCCGATCGGCCTCTGCGTCGAGTTCCTCCAGCACCGCCTCGGGGGCGACCTCCTCGGCGATCTGCTCGAGCTGCGGATCGCGGGCGCCCTCGACGTGGAGGCGCTCGGCGATCTTCGTGGTGAGTTTCACCAACTGGGTGATCTCGTATTCGGCGAGCAGGTTGATCTGCAGGTCGAGATCCGCGCGCTTGTCGGCGATGGCCGCGATCCGGTTCTGGCTGATCAGCACGAAGGTCGACAGGAAGATGGCCTCCACCGAGGCGACCGTCGCCAGGATCACGAAGCTGCGGTCGAACCGCGGCACGCCCGGGATCAAGCCGAGGTTGGCCGCCACCCATCCGGCCACCAGGACCGCATGGACCCAGACGAAGGGCAGCGAGCCCGTGAAGTCGGTGATCCGGGCGGCGAGCTTCTCGCCCCAGCTCGCTTGGGCCTCGTCGCGGGCGCGCTGGGCGCGCATCGCCTCGATGTTGCGCCGCAGCAGCGCGGCCATGTCCCGCGCGTCTGGGCTGTCGTCGGGAAAGGTCAGGCGCAGCGGGCCAGGGCGGGCATCCATCGCTGCCCAACCCGCAAAGGACGGCGCCGTTCCGCCGCCGCGCCTTCCCAACGGCGGCGGGAACCTTCGCCGTGAGCCTTGGTTGAACAGCCGAGGGACGCCAGACATGAAGCTCGTCATCTTCGGCCTGACGGTGAGCTCGTCGTGGGGCAATGGTCATGCGACGCTCTGGCGGGGGCTGATCGCAGCGCTGGCGCGGCGCGGCGTGCGCGTGGTCTTCTTCGAGCGCGACGTCCCCTACTACGCCCGCCACCGCGACCTGCGGAGCCTGCCGGGCGCCGACCTTGTCCTCTACGCCGACTGGAGCGAGATCGCCGCGCGGGCGATGACCGAGGCCCGCAGCGCCGAGGCGGTGATGGTCACCTCCTACTGTCCCGACGGTCGCGCGGCGAGCCAGCTCGCCTGCGCGGCGGGCCGCAGCGCCGTCTTCTACGACA
>JAQGIJ010000656.1 GCA_028291285.1 Phenylobacterium sp.
GATCGTGGAATCCATGTGGTGGTTGTGGATGTCGCGGGTCTTCTTTGGCCAGGCGACGGATGCGGCGGACATGATGGCTCCCTCCCAAGAGCGTTGCTGGCGCGGCTGATAACGATGATCGCTCAACAGGCTCAAGTTACAAGTTCGCAAAGTCAGGCCGGCGGCGCGGACGCGACCGCCGGCCGTGCTATGAGCGGCCATGCCCGTTCTGGACCTGACCGAACTGCCCGCCGCCGTGGCGCCCTACGCGCCCCTGGTGGGCCTGGACCTCGGCGAGAAGACCATCGGCGTGGCGGTTTCGGACGCCACGCGCACGGTGGCCAGCCCGCTGCAGACGATCCGCAAGACCAAGTTCACCGAGGACGCGCAGCGTCTGTTTGCGCTGATGGAGAGCCGCGGCGCCGGCGGGATTGTGATCGGCCTGCCGGTGAACATGGACGGGACCGAGGGCGTGCGCTGCCAGTCGAACCGCGCCTTCGCCCGCAACCTGCTTCGCCTGCGCGAGTTGCCGATCGCCTTCTGGGACGAGCGGATGTCGACCATGGCGGTCAACCGCATGCTGATCGAGGAGATGGACGTGACCCGCGCCCGCAGAGCCGAGGTCGTCGACAAGGCCGCCGCCGCCTGGATCCTGCAGGGCGCGCTGGAGCGGTTGCGGGGGCTGTGAGGCGTGGTTTCCACGAAACCTGCTCCTGCCCGAACCGGTCAGCCCCGGAGGCGCTTCCCTCCCCGGCCAAAGCCGCCTAAGACGGCGCTTTGATGAGCAACCCGGCGCCCGGTCTGAACGAGGTCCTCGGCCGGACCTTCCCGTTTCCGAAGCGCCACTTCCTTTCCGTCCTGGATCTGAACGAGGTGGAGGTCGCCAACCTCCTCGACCTCGCCGACGGCTTCGTCTCGCTCAACCGCCAGACCTCGAAGAAGCTCGACCTCTTGAAGGGTCGCACGCTGATGAACCTGTTCTTCGAGAACTCCACCCGCACCCAGAGCTCCTTCGAGCTGGCCGGCAAGCGGCTGGGCGCCGACGTGGTCAACATGAGCCCGCGCGCCTCCTCGATCACCAAGGGCGAGACGCTGATCGACACGGCGGTGACGCTGAACGCCATGCAGCCGGACCTGCTGGTGGTGCGCCACGCCTCCTCGGGCGCTGCGTCCTTGCTCTCGCAGAAGGTCACCTGCTCGGTGATCAACGCCGGCGACGGCCAGCACGAGCACCCGACCCAGGCGCTGCTCGACGCGCTCTCCATGCGCCGGGCCTTCGGCTACATCGCCGGGCTGAAGGTCGCCATCTGCGGCGACGTGCTGCACAGCCGGGTGGCGCGCTCCAACGTCGCCCTGCTGCAGATGCTGGGCGCCCACGTGCGGCTGGTCGGCCCGCCGACGCTGATGCCGGCCCAGGCCGAGCGCTGGGGCGTCGAGGTGTTCCACGACATGAGGAAGGGCGTCGCCGGCTGCGACGTGGTGATGATGCTGCGCCTGCAGCTGGAGCGGATGGACGGGGTGATGGCGCCCTCCCAGCGCGAGTACTTCCGCTTCTTCGGTCTCGACCGCGAGAAGCTGGCCTACGCCAGCCCCAAGGTGCGGGTGATGCATCCCGGCCCGATGAACCGCGGGGTGGAGATCGACTCCGAGATCGCCGACGACCTCTCCGTCAGCCTGATCCAGGACCAGGTGGAGATGGGCGTCGCCGCGCGAATGGCGGTGCTGGCGGCGCTGGCCGCGCGGCTGGACAACCACTGATGCCGGTGCGCCCGACGGCCTTCGTCAACGCCCGGCTGGTCGACCCGGCCAGCGGCTACGACGGACCCGGCGCGCTGATCGTCACCGAGGGCGTGATCGCCGACGTGGTGAGGGGCGCCGATCCCGGATCGCTGTCGCCCGACCTGGAGGTGGTGGACGCCCGCGGCGCGGCCCTGCTGCCGGGGCTGGTGGACATCCGGGTGAAGACCGGCGAGCCCGGGACCGAGCCCAAGGAGACGCTGAAGTCGGCGGGCCTGGCGGCGGCGGCCGGCGGCGTCACCTCGATCGTCGTCCAGCCCGACACCCACCCGGTGATCGACGACCCGTCCGTGGCCGACTTCATCCTGCGGCGCGCCCGCGACATCGAGCTGGTCCACGTCTATCCGGCAGGCGCGGCGACCAAGGGCGCGGCCGGCGAGCGGATGGCCGAGATCGGGCTGCTGCGCGAGGCCGGCTGCGTCTATGTCACCGACGCCGACCGGCCGATCACCAATTCCAAGGTGCTGCAGCGGGTGCTGGCCTACGCCAAGGCCTTCGGCGTGCTGGTGGCGCACCGGCCGGCCGACCCCTGGCTGTCGGCGGGCGCGGCGGCCACCTCGGGCGAGTTCGCCGGCCGCATGGGGCTGCCCGGCGTCCCGGCGATCGCCGAGAAGATCATGCTGGAGCGGGATCTGGCGCTGGTCGAGCTGACCGGCGCGGGCCTGATCGTCGACCAGATCACCACCGCCGGCGCGCTGGAGAGCCTGAAGCGGGCCCGCGACAAGGGCCTGCCGGTGGTCGCCACCACCTCGATCAACCACCTGTCGTTCAACGAGATCGACATCGGCGACTACCGCACCTTCTGCAAGCTCGACCCGCCGCTGCGGTCGGAGGACGACCGCCAGGCGGTGATCGAGGCGGTAGCGAGCGGCCTCATCGGCGTGATCGTCTCGGCGCACGCCCCGGCGCCGGCCGAGGACAAGCGCCTGCCCTACGACGAGGCGGCGCCCGGCGCGGTGGGGCTGCAGACCCTGCTGCCGGCCCTGCTCGCCTTCCACCACGACGGGCGGATCCCGCTGATCGACCTGGTGCGGGCGGTGACCTGGGCGCCGGCCGAGCTGCTGGGCCTGCCGGCCGGGCGGCTGGCCAAGGGCGCGCCGGCCGACCTGGTTCTCTGCGACCTCGCAGCCCCGCTGGTCATCGACGCCGACAAGCTGCTGTCGAAATCGAAGAACTCGCCGTTCGACGGCCGCAGCCTGCAGGGCAAGGTGCTGCGGACCCTGGTGGACGGGCGCACGGCGTACCGGGCCTGAGGCCCACTAACCCGTTCTTCCCCGCTTTCGCGGGGAAGAACGGGATGGGAATGATCAGGCCGGCTGGACGGGATCGACGCCGAGGGCGGCGAAATCGTGCTCCATCGCCGGGTCGCCGCCGGGCGCGCCGCCGTAGTCGGGGTCGGCGGTGTAGAGGGAGTCGAGCTTGCGGCGCTGGAAGCGCCAGCCATCGGGCGTGCGCACCAGCTCGTCCTGGTAGAGGCCCAGCAGGATGCGCGGCGTGGCCTTGCCGACCTTGCGGGTCCATTCGCGGAACCAGGTGCGGGTGAAGGCGCGGTCGCCGGCCAGCTCCAGCGGCCCGGGCTGGGTCACCTGGAAGACCAGGTCGCGGTCGGCGAAGACGGCCTCG
>JAQGIJ010000027.1 GCA_028291285.1 Phenylobacterium sp.
GCGTGTACGGTTGGCCGTTGTTGTAGCGCGCGACTTCCGGCCAGGAATTCAGGACGGCTTGCGGCGGCAGGCCGTAGGAGACCTTGTTGTCGAGGCGGCAGTCGCCGGTCGGATCGGGCACGTTGACCGTGACGGGCCTGGCCTGGCCGGTCGGGCAGGCCATCACCTCGGCCAGCATCTGGATCCCGTCGCTGGCGAAATGCGAGCCGAGCAGCTTGAAGGTGGCGTCCAGGCTGCCGTCGTCGTAGCGGACGGTCAGTCGTCCCGCGAGCTTCTTTTCCGCGCCATAGAGCGTCTTGCCGGGCGGGTCGACGAGGCCGCCGGTGTAGGTGGGCAGCCGCGCAGTCCGGAAAGGATCGGCGACGCCGAGACGGTCCTGGTTCTCCAGATAGCCCTCGCTCGAGCTGCCGAAGAAGGCCAGGCGCACACCGAGGCGGTCGTTGATCGGGATGTTCACCGCCCCTTCGGCGGACTTCTCCTTCTTGGTGAACTCGTAGCCCATGCGCAGATAGCCGCCGAAGGCCGCGGTCGGATTCTCCGTGCGGATCGAGACCACGCCGCCCGGCGAGTTCTTGCCGAAGAACAGCGCCTGCGGACCTTTGAGGACATCGATCCCCGCCACGTCGAACAGGGCGTCGCTGACCACCCGGCCGCGGCTGACCGGCATGCCGTCGAAATCGACGAGAACGGACTGCTCGAGCCCGGCGTCCAGGCTCGATGAGCTGACGCCGCGCAGCGAGATCGAGGCCCCGCTGCCGGTGCCGCCGCGATCGAAGGATATCTGCGGCGCCACGACCTTGAGGTTCGCGAGGTTGGTGACGTTGTACTGGCGGATCTGTTCCGGGCCGACCGAGGTGGCCGCGACCGGCACGTCGAGCAGCCGCTCGGTCCGGCGCCGCGCCGTCACCAGGACCTCTTCGACCGACTGCGGCTGGGAGGGCGCCGCCGCAGGCGCGGGTTGCGCGGCGGCCCACGTTGGTCCGGAGACGGCGCCGATGAGCGCGATCGTCGCCGCGCCGGCGGTGAGCGCACCCCGTCGCCCGGCGCGTCGAAGAATGGCTTGGTCGCCGCGGTCCTGCAGCATGTTTCCCCCTTTGGCGCTCCTCGTCTCACGTCGCGCGACTGAATGGTCCGCGCCGTGGCGAGCTTGGCCGAAAGCTAGCCGCCGGTCTTGTATTCCGCAACGTAAATGTTGCTCACCAATGCAACGTCGCACGCGCGCGCTCGCCGCCGCGCAGAGGATGTGCCGGACGGCTTTCCGCGCGACCCACAGGCGGCCTAATCTCGCTCTCGAATGCAGCTTTGGTCATTTGACGGGGCCGAGATCCCGCACGATAGTGCCACGGCGACACGAACCCCGCGGGCGTCGCGGACGACGCTTTCGAAGACGAAGCGCGGCGGGCCTTGCCTCCCCGCAGACGGGGCATCGGAGATCGCGAGACTCGACGCCCGGGGCTGCGCTCGAGATGGAGGATCAAGGTGAACATCCAGGTGTCCAATTGGCTCAATAGCCAGTCCAAGCAGCTGCTGATCGACGGCGTCATGCGGGACGCCGCCTCGGGCGAGCTGTTCGAGACGCACGATCCTTCGACCGGCCAATTGATCGCGCGGCTGGCCCGCGCCGGAGCCGCCGACGTGGACCTGGCCGTCGCCTCCGCCCGCCGGGCGTTCGAGGGGCCCTGGTCCCGGTTCACCCCCGCGGAGCGCCAGCTCGCGCTGCTGCGGCTGGCGGACCTGGTGGAAGCCGAGTTCGACGAGCTGGCGCGGATCGACACCCTCGAGATGGGGCGGCCGATCACCCCATCGCTGGGCATGAAGAGCATGGTCGTGCGGCTGATCCGCTATTTCGCCGGGGCCGCCACCGCCATCCACGGCTACACCCTGGCCAACAGCTTCCCGATCCCGCTGCAGAGCTTCACCCTGCGCGAACCGGTCGGCGTGGTCGGCGCGATCATCCCGTGGAACGGGCCGATCTTCAGCGCGGCGTGGAAGACGGCGCCGGCGCTGGCCGCCGGCTGCACCGTGGTGATCAAGCCCGCCGAGGACGCCTCCCTGACGACGCTGCGGTTCGGCGAGCTCTGCCTGGAGGCGGGCATCCCGCCGGGCGTCGTCAACGTCGTCACCGGTCCGGGTGACGTGGGCGCGGCGCTGGTCGACCATCCGGACGTCGACAAGATCACCTTCACCGGATCCACCGCCACCGGGCAGCGGATCATCGCGGCGTCCGCCGGCACCGTGAAGCGGGTGACGCTCGAGCTCGGCGGCAAGTCGCCCAACATCGTCTTCGCCGACGCCGACCTCGACCGCGCCGTGCCGATGTCCGCCAGCGGCATCTTCAACAACAGCGGCCAGGTCTGCAGCGCGGGCTCACGGATCTTCGTGGAGCGGCCGATCTACGACGCCTTCCTCCAGCGCTTCGCCGTGGCGGCCGAGGGCTTCCGCGTCGGCCCCTCCATGGATCCGGCGACGCAGATCGGCCCGATCGTCTCGGCGCGCCAGTACGACCGCGTTGAGGGCTTCCTGAAGGAGGCGCCGGCCGCGGGCGCACGCCTCGTCACCGGCGGCCGCAGGCTGGACGGCCCGGCGTTCGACGGCGGCCATTTCGTTCCGCCGACGATCTTCGCCGACGTGACCGACGACATGCGCATCGCCCGCGAGGAGGTGTTCGGGCCGGTCGCCAGCGTCCTGCCGTTCGACACGGTCGATGAGGTGGTGGCGCGGGCGAACGCCACCCAGTACGGCCTGGCGAGCGCCGTCTGGACGCGCGACATCACGCGGGCGCACATGATGGTGCGCCGCCTGCGGGCCGGCACCGTCTGGGTCAACCACTATCAGGCGATGGATCCCGGCGTGCCGTTCGGCGGCTACAAGATGAGCGGCTACGGCCGGGAGGGCAGCTTCGAGCACCTCGACGGCTACCTGCAGACCAAGGGCGTCTGGATCAGGACCGACTGACTTAAGCGAGGCCGACGGCCCGCCAGGTCACCGGGGTCTCCCCGGCCGCCGAGCGGCGAGTATAACGTGCACCATAGGTCAGTTTTTGGGTTGTCAGATCGGGTTGCGTCTGTTTGCATCCCGGCCAATCATGGCGATCAGGAGGCCAGGTCGCGAAGGCTTGGTCGGACCTGCCGCCGGGGGAAACGCTGCGCGCTTCGGACGTCGTCCACGGACGCCGGGCGCTGGGGGGTGATGATCATGGAAACCGATGGACGTCGTCGCTGGCTCGCCGCCCTGGTGGGACTGCCAATCGGCCTGGCGGCGGTGAGCAAGCCCGCGCAGGCGGCCGCACCGCCCGGCCCGGACCTCGCCCGGACGGTCGACGTGCTGGCCTCGAGCGAGGCGATCCGGGCGATCCTCTATCGCTACGCGCGCGCCAACGACCGCAAGGACGAAGCGCTGATGCGCTCCTGCTTCTGGCCGGAGTCCACCCACAAGCATGGCGGCTTCGACGGGCTTTCGAGCGACTTCGTCGGCCGCGCCA
>JAQGIJ010000093.1 GCA_028291285.1 Phenylobacterium sp.
CGCCCGGCCCGGCCGCGGAATAGAGATAGGCCGCCTGGCAGCGGCTGGACTGGGAGGCGCAGAGCATCTCCCGGTCGTCGGCCTTGCCGACCACGATGTTGGAGGCCGAGAGGTTGCAGAGGATCAGCGCGCCGGCGAGCGCAGCCCGGGTCGAGGGCGGCTCAGGCGCCCAGAAGTCCTCGCAGATCTCCGCGGCGAAGAGGAAGTCCTTCAGGTCGCTGGCCTCGAAGATCAGGTCGGTCCCGAAGGGGACGATCTCGCCGCCGACCTTGATCTCCATTCCCTGCACGCCCCAGCCCGGCGTGAACCAGCGCAACTCGTAATATTCCCGGTAGTTGGGCGGGAAGCTCTTGGGCGTCACCCCCAGGATCCTGCCCTTGGCGATCACCACGGCGCAGTTGTAGAGCCGCCCGGCGTAGGCCAGCGGCGCGCCCACCACCAGAACCGGCGAGAGCTCGGCGCTGGCCTTGGCCAGCATCGCCAGCTCCGCGTCCACCCGGCGCAGCAGCGCGTCCTGCAGCAGCAGGTCGTCGATGGCGTAGGCCGAGATGCCGAGCTCCGGGAACAGCATCAGGTCGCAGCCCTTGGCGTGTCCCTCCTTGGCGAGCTCCAGCGTCTTGGCCGCGTTGAAGCCCGGATCGCCTACCGCCACGCGCGGCGTGCAGACCGCGGCGCGGACGAAGCCTTGGGTGTGGATCGCGTAGAACGAGGTGGTCACTGGGCCTGGGCTCCGCTCGCTGCCTCACCCAACTCGCCGGGTGGGCCCGGCGGCGTCAACCGCCGGGAATATGCTCATTTTGAGCATATATAACGTGGCTGGGGCTGGTGCGCAAAACCCGCACTGCCTTGGCGCTTGTCCTGTCAAGCTGAGCGGCGCAGCTTTCGCCCTCAAGACTGGAGCTTCCCCCATGTTGCGCACTCTCGGCCTGGCCTTCGCCGCGCTCGTGCTCGCCGCGCCGGCGGCGGCGCAGGTCACGCCCTTCCCGGCGGACTTCCGGACGCGCGACATCGCCACCAACGGGGCGACCATCCACGTGCGCGTCGGCGGACACGGTCCGGCGGTCGTTCTGCTGCACGGCTACGGCGACACCGGCGACATGTGGGCGCCCATGGCCGCGGTGCTTGAGGCCGACCACACCGTCATCGTGCCGGATCTGCGCGGCCTGGGGCTGTCCTCCAAGCCGGCGTCCGGCTTCGACAAGAAGACCCAGGCCGGCGACGTGGCGGGCGTCATGGACGCGCTCGGCGTGCAGCGCGCCGACCTGGTGACCCACGACATCGGCAACATGGTTGGCTTCGCCTTCGCCGCGCAGCATCCTGATCGCGTGCGGCGGTTTCGTGCTGATCGACGCCCCGGTGCCGGGCGTGGGGCCCTGGGAGGAGATCCTCAAGAACCCCTTGCTCTGGCACTTCCGCTTCGGTGGCCCGGACATGGAGCGGCTGGTGGCGGGACGCGAGCGGATCTATCTCGACCGCTTCTGGAATGATTTCGCCGCAGACCCCCGCCGGATCACCGAGGCGACCCGGGCGCACTACGCCGCGCTTTATGCCCTGCCCGGGGCGATGCATTCGGGCTTCGCCCAGTTCGCGGCGTTCGATCAGGACGCAGCGGACAACTGGGCCTTCCTCGCCGCGCACGGCAAGCTCACCATGCCGGTGCTGGCGCTCGGCGCCGAGAAGTCGTTCGGCCTGACCATGGCCGAGGTCATGCGCTCCGCCGCGACCGACGTGCACGCCGGCGTCGTGCCCGGCTCCGGCCACTGGGTGATGGAGGAGAATCCGCAGGCCACGATCGCGCTGGTTCGCGCCTTTCTTCAGGCAGGCCCCTGAGCGGAAGGCCACACGCCCTGCGTCGCGGCCGAGCCGCAAAAGAAAACGGCCCCTGCGGGGCCGGATCAGGTCGTCGCCGTCAGTCGTCGCGGTGAACGCGTTCGCGGCGTTCGTGGCGTTCCTGGGCTTCCAGGCTGAGGGTGGCGATCGGCCGGGCCTCGAGCCTGGCGATGCCGATGGGCTCGCCCGTCTCTTCGCAATAGCCGTAGCTGCCGTCCTCGAGTCGCCGCAACGCCTCATCGATCTTGGAGATCAGCTTTCGCTGCCGGTCCCGGGTCCGAAGTTCCAGCGCCCGGTCAGTCTCCGACGAGGCGCGATCGGCGAGGTCCGGGTGGTTTTCGGTTTCGCTCTGCAAATGCGTGAGCGTCTCCCGAGATTCCCGGAGAATCTCGTCTTTCCAGTTCAGCAGCTTTTGTTTGAAGTACTCGAGCTGCCGCTCGTTCATGAACTCTTCGTCCTCTGTCGGACGATATTCAGGCTTCTCAGCCAGAACCGTGGCTGTTCTCATGAAAAACCTCACGCCCCCTGGACGCTAAAAGACACGACGCGCGTGTACAACAGAACGAACGCTGGTTTCAATGCGAGCGCGCCTTCTCCGTGCGATTACGCCGCATCGGCCGCTTGCTCAAGCTTGGCTATTTCGACGGCGGCCCGCAGTTCGATGTCGTCGAGCAGGCCTTCGAGCTTGGGATCCTCGGTGAGCGCGCGCTCGTCGCGGACCGCGCGGCGCAGCCGGTCGAGCTGTCCGAGCGACAGCTCGCCGTCCAGCAGCGCCATCTTGATCTCGTCCAGGACATCGAGGATACGGCCGGCCCGGCTCACCGCCCGGCGCTTGCGCTCCAGCGGGCCGCCCACGTCCTGCAGGGCGAGCAGGGCGTCCATGCCCATCACTCCGCCGGTGCGCGCCACGCCCGAGGTCGAGGCGGCGCTCGCGGTCTCGCCCATGTCCGGCAGCCTGAAGACGCCGCCGCCGGCCGCGCGACCCGCCCGCGGCCCGCCCGCCGATCCAGTTCCGTTGGGCCCGGTGATCTTCATGGCGGCGATTCACTCTCCTCGCAGGTCCGCAGGTTCGGGCTCGCCGCTTGCGGTATGGTTAATGCCGGGCAATTTCTGCCGAGGCGGTTTGCCGTCCGCCGCATAGACCGCATCGCGACTTGTTTTTCCTGATCTTTTGACAGGCTTGGCAGTTGGCACGCGCCTCGCATGGCGGGCGGCGAACAGCTTCGCGGTTAACCATGCCTACGCCCTTCCGCTTCTTCGCCGCCGTCCTGATCGCCGCGAGTCTCACGGCCGCGCCGGCGTTGGCCAAGTCGCGCATTAAGGACATCGTCGAGTTCGAGGGCGTGCGCGACAACATGCTGGTGGGCTACGGCATCGTGGTCGGGCTGAACGGCACGGGCGATGCGCTGCGCAACGCGCCGATGACCAAGCAGAGCCTCGAGGCCATGCTGGAGCGGCTGGGGGTCAACACCCGCGACGCCAACCTCAACACCAAGAACGTGGCCGCGGTGATGGTCACGGCCAAGCTGCCCTCCTTCGCCGCCTCCGGCTCGCAGATGGACGTGACGGTCTCGGCGCTCGGCGACGCCAAGAGCCTGCTGGGCGGCACCCTGCTGGTGACCCCGCTGCT
>JAQGIJ010000106.1 GCA_028291285.1 Phenylobacterium sp.
GCTCCAACATCGTCTGCCTGGTGCTCTCGGCCACCATCCTGGTCCTGAAGTGGCGGTTCGACCACGCCGCGGCGAAGCTGCGGCGCGCCTCCGCCTAGCCATCCGCGCGCCGCGGGCTTAAGCCTCCCTCCGCGCCGAGGCCCGGCGCGCTTGGGAACAGGACCGGCATGAGCGATCGGCTGGCGGCGGCGGACGCGGCGTTGAAGGCGGGCCGGAACGCCGAGGCCATCGACCACATCCAGGTGGCCATCGCCGAGGACGCGGCGCGGCCGGCCCAGGTCTACCGGGTGCTGATGCGCCAGCTCTACCACGCCGGCCGCTACGTCGAGGGCGAGGCCTGGGCCAAGCGCGGCGCCGAGCGCTTCCCGCGCGATCCTGAATTCCGCAACCTGCGCGGCGTCCTGCTGCGGCGGCTCAAGCGCTTCGACGAGGCGCTCGCCGAGCTCGACGAAGCCGCCAAGCTCAGCCCCCGCGACGAGGCGCCGCAGGTCAACCGCGCCAATGTGCTGCTCGACCTGCGCCAGGCGGTGAAGGCCGAACAGGCGCTCACCAAGCTGGTGCGCCAGCAGCCGCGCAACGCCGAATACCAGCGCCTCCTCGGGCGCGCCCTGCTGATGCAGGAGAAGACCGAACCGGCCATGGTCCGCTTCCGCCAGGCCGCAGGCCTGCGCAAGGACCTCATCGAAGCCTGGATGGACCTGGCCGGCGTGCTGAACGAGCAGCACCGCACCGAGGAGGCCGACGAGGTGCTGGAGAAGGCGCTGGCCGCCAACCCCGGCCACCCCCGGCTGCTCGAGGCCAGGGCCATCGTCATGCGCCGCGCGGCCCAGGCCCGCCAGGCGGAGGCCTATCTGCAGAGCCTGCTGCCGCAGATGCCCGACGCGGCCTGGCTGCACTACCAGCTGGGCGTGACGCTCACCGAGTACGACCGGGTGCGCGCCAATGTGCACCTGGCGCGCGCCCTGGAGCTGGCGCCGGACAACGTCGACTATCTGATGGCCCATATCGAGAACCTGGAGCGCACCCGCGCCGGCGACGAAGGGGCCAATATCGAGGCCGCCTACCAGCTGGCCAAGGCGGCGGTGGCGCGGGGGATCGAGATCACAGACCCCGGCCACCTGAAGGTCATGTTCGAGGTCTTCGTCCGGGTCGCCGCCTTCGAGGACATGGAGACGCTGGCGGATTTCAGGAAACGCGGCCGCCTCTGGGCGGAAAGCGGACGGCATGCGGCGCTGATGAAGCAGCTGCCCAATGTCGAAAGCCTGCAGGACCGCCAGGAGCTTCTCGAACAGCACCGGATCTGGGCGCGGCTCACCGAGCGCACCGCCGCCGAGCGCCCGATCAAGCGTCCGCCGCCCCGGCCCGCCGACGGCCGCATCCGCCTGGGGCTGATGTCCTCGGACCTCCGCCAGCACCCGGTCGGCTACTTCGCCCTGCCGCTGTTCCAGGACATCGACCCGCGCTTCGACCTGTTCTGCTATTCGTATTTCACCGGCGCGGAGGACGACACCCAGCGGTTCATGGCGGCGAAGTCCAAGGCCTTCCGCTGGAACCCCGAGATCCGGGCGCGCGACGCAGCCCAGCTGATCGCCGACGACCAGCTCGACATCCTCATCGAGCTGGGCGGCTCGACCCACATGAACAAGCTCGACGTCATGGCCTATCGGCCGGCGGCGAAGCAGGCGAGCTGGCTCGGCTATCCGCACTCGGCGGGGCTCTCCACCATCGACTACCTGGTGGTCGACCCTTACGTGATGCCGCAGAAGCCGGGGCTGATCCTGGAACAGCCGCTGATGCTGCCACACGCCTGGTATCCGCTGGGCGCCTCGGCCTTCCGGGCGGAGCCCGCCGCCGCCCCCGAGCCGGCGGTGGCGCGCAACGGCTATGTGACCTTCGGCACCGCCAACAATCCGCAGAAGTACACGCCGCAGGTGATCGCCGCCTGGGCGCGGGTGATGCGCGAGCATCCCACCTCGCGCTTCCTGTTCGTCCGGCCGGAAGGCGCGGCCGCCTCGTTCCGCGCCAACCTCTGCGCCCGGTTCGAAGCCAGCGGGGTCTCCGCCGGGCGCATCGACTTCGAGCCGGTCCGCGGCGCCCACCTGCCGCACTACAACCGCATCGACATCACCCTGGACTGCTTCCCGCAGACCGGCGGCACCACCACCTGCGAGGCGCTCTGGATGGGCGCGCTCTGCGTCACCCTGGTGGGCGAGAGCGTGTTCGAGCGGCTGAGCTATTCGACGCTGATGAATCTCGGCCTGCCGGAGCTCTGCGCCCGCTCGGTGGACGAATACGTCGACATCGCCGTCCGGCTCGCGGCCGATCCGGCGCGCATCGCCGAGCTGCGCGCCGGACTGCGCGCGCGGATGCAGGCCAGCCCGCTCGGCCAGACCCGCGCCTGGGCGCAGGACTTCTACCAGGCCGTGGCGCAGACGCTGGGCGCCTAGAGCGCCGGCTGGCGCTGATACCAGCTCACGTAGTCGTCCCAGAAGGCCGCCTCGTCCCAGCCCTCGCCGGGGACCGGTTGGCTGTTCACCCGGGTGAGCGGTTCGGCGAAGGCGGTCTGGTCGGCGAGCGCCAGCGGGCAGTCGCAGCCGAGCCTGGCCGAGGCCTCGGCGGCGACCTTCGTGGCGAAATCCCCTTGGGTTGCGATCCAGCCGCTCGGCCGGCTCACCGCCGCCGTGTCCGGCGCGCGCAGCAGGGCTGCGAGGTAGCTCGCATAGGCGCGCCCGAGCAGCGGGGCGGGCAGGTGGTCGCGAAGGTAGAGCGGGGTGCGGACCTCAGGTCTCTGGCCGGCCGACCAGCTGCGGAACAGATAGGCCGGGAACGACCGCTGCTGCTCGAAGGCGCC
>JAQGIJ010000132.1 GCA_028291285.1 Phenylobacterium sp.
CGCCCGGATCTTCGTCGTTGTGGATCCCGAGGAAGACGCCCGCCCGGCTGCCGGGCGTGCCCGTGTAGTCGGACTGGGTGACCTTCATCATCCCGGCCTTCTTGTCGCCGTAGTAGATGCGCCCCAGTCCATCCTTCTGATCCACCCGCACATTGACCGCTTGGTTCTTGAAGCGCGCTTCGATGTGGCGGGTGAAGGCGTCGTGCGGCTCGTAATAATGACCGTCTGCGTCGATCGGACGATAGCCGAGACGGCTGAGTTGCGCCGGCGCTGCCATGGCGGCCTCCCCTAAAATAGAGATCTGTTTACCGTTTTTATACCCCTTGCCCACTGGAGGGAAGGCGATTTGTCCGGGAGAGCGCCGCCGGACCCGGCGCCTGCGCAGCGCGAGCCGGAGACGCGATCCACCGCGCGTCGGACGAGTCAGCTATTCGTAAGGGGAATTCGATCCCATCGAGACGCGTTCAGCCGAGCCACTCGTCCAGCATGTGGCTGATGCGGCCGCAGATGACCATGGCGGCTGCGCCATCCCGTTCCAGCAGCTCGTCGATCAGCCGCAACCTGGCGTCACGCCAGCGAATGATCCGATCGCGACTGTCCCGCACCGGCTGCGGGAGCGTCGCGCCGTGTCGGTAGAGGCTCTTCACGAACAGTCCGGTCGCGCGATTTTCGCAAAGCTCCAGGATCAGATCCATCAAGGATTGCTCCGCCCGCAGAATGGATTTGGCGGGCGAGCTGTCTGCATCACCGCCGACCGCCTCCATCTGGGCTCGGACGCCGAGAAGGCGCGCCTGGTAGTCTGGCGTCCCTGATTGCGCTGCGAGGCCGGAGGCTTCGGACGCGAGCGACTGGGCGGCGGCCATCAAGTCGCGGAGCGAGCAGCCATTAAGCTCCAGGTAGAGGGCGGCGGCTTGCACCACGGCGTCGATGTTCGGCCTGCGGCCGACATAGCCGCCGTTCACGCCCCGCCGGATTTCCAAGAGGCCGTCGTGCAGCGCCATGGCGGCGGCCTGGCGAAGGGTGTGGCGGCTCACCTTGAAGCGCGCCGCAAGTTCCTCTTCCGAGCCCAGGAACGCGCCGGGTGGCTGCGAGAGGATGGCCCGGCGCAAGCCGTCCGCCGCCCCTTGCGCCACCGAAGCGCGCAGGCCGGAGGTGCGATTGAGGTCGCGCGTGTCGATCTGGGCGTCAGTCTCGGCGCCTTCGAAATCGGTCTGCCAAAGCCGGGTGAGTTCCATCCCGCGCACCGCAAACAGGGCTGCAAGCTCCGCGTCCCCCTCCAGGATGGCGCGGCCGAACCGGATGACATGGCGACGCCACGCCTCGGCCAGATCAGGTCGAGCTGCGAACAGGCGCAACCGGGGTTCGTTGAGACGCCCAAGACGATAGATCACCAGTAGGAAGAGCTCGATCGCCGGACTGCCGGCGAGCTTGAGCAATTCGCCCGTGAGGATGCGGTCACGCTTGAGAAGCTCGCGGCAATCACATGCCTCGGGCAGCGCCTCGATCGCCTGGAGCGCCGCGACGAAGTTGGTCCGAGCCGCGTCGCCTGACCCCCGGGCGGCCAGCTGGGCGGCCTCCAGCATGAGAGGACGCGCGGTCTCGCGGACCTGCGCAATGGGCGTGCCGCTCGCCTCCAGGTAAAGGGCGACGGCGCGCGCGGTCGCGCCCGCATCCGGCCGCCGCCCATAGTAGCCGCCCTTATTGCCACGCTCGACGGTGAGCAGCTGTTGCTGCTCGAGGAGGCGCGCAGCTTGCCGCAATGTCGGACTGCTCACGGTGAGCCTGACCAGGAGCTCTGCCTCGGAGCCGAGATATGCGCCCGCGGGCGCCGCGATTATCTCGCGTCGAAGCACCGCCACCACGGCTTCTGGCGCGGTCTGAGCTGGCCCGGCCGCGGCCGCCATTTTGACTTGTGCTTCCAATCCCAAACGAACGCCCTCCGCCGCTCACCTTCGGCACGCGACCAGCGCGAAAATCGGTGGCGGCTCAACGACTCTCAAGTGGCATCGCCGGTGAGCCCGACGAACCGGCGGCGACGCTCGGCGCCTTCTCCGCCATTTACGCCCGGCGCTTGTAACAAAGAAGGCGCGAGCGGGCGTTGCCCGCTTGCGCCCAATCCTTGCCGACAGCGCTTTGGGAGGATTGCTGCGTCGCCCCGTCAGAACGCGTAATTGACCGAGACCCCGACCTCACGCGGCGGCGCGTAGTTCGGCACGAAGGCCGCGCTGCTCGACAGGCCGGCGACCATGTAGGCCTTGTTGGTCAGGTTGCGGCCGTAGATCCCCACCCGCACCCCATCGGCGAAGCGGTAGCCGCCTTGCGCGTTCAGGGCGGCGTAGGCCGGCTGTGTCAGCGTGCCGGTCAGCTCCTCCTTCACCGAGGTGGAGTAGAAGAGCGTGCCGCTGGCGTCCCAGGTCCCGGAGCCGGATTTCTGTTCCCAGCTCAACGTCGTGCTGGCGGTCAGCTTCGGCGTGCGGATCAGGCGCATGCCCGTGGCGTTGAACTGCGCCTGCGCCGAGGAGCCGATGCCGGGGCAGAGGCCGCCGGTGGCCGTGGCGATCGCCAGGTTCGGCGCGGTGGGCGAGCCGCCGCCCAGCAGGGTGCAGTTGCCGTTCGCGGCCGTCGAGAACACCGTCGACTGACCCACGGCGCCTGGGAAGTTGCGGTACTTCGCTTCGGGAATCCAGGTGGCCGCGGCCCGCAAGGTGAAGCCCCGCGAAAGCGCCACGCTTGCATCGGCGTCGACGCCGTAGATCCGCACCGGACCGGTGTTGCGGATCACCGCGGAGGTGCCGGTAAAGGTTTGCTCCTGCTTGTTCTTATAGTCGTAGTAGAATCCCGAAATGTTTCCGGTCAGGCGCGAGGTCGCATACTTGAGGCCGACCTCGTAGGCCGTGATCTTCTCCGGCGCCACGGCGGCGAAGTTGATGGCCGTGTTGGTGATGCCTGTCAGGCCGCTCTTGAAGCCCTGGGAAAAGGTGAAATAGGCGTTCAGCTCCGGCGCGAAGGTGTAGCGCACCGACACCCGCGGCGTCAGCGAGTGGTAGCGCCGCGTCCGGCCGGGCACGGGCGGGACATCGGACTCGTCGTTCAGCCGTTCTTCGCCGTAGCGAAGGCCGAGGATGATCGCGAGCGGGTCGACGGGACGGATCGTCGCCTCGCCGTAGACCGCCTCGGCGTCGTGGCGGAAGTGCTGCCGCTGCACCGTCAGGCCGCCGGGGATCAGGTTCTCCTGGATGATGCCCAGGGTGCCGCCGGTCGAGTGGTAGTAGTAGGCGCCGGTCACGAAGCTGAACATGCCGAACTGGTGCGAGGCGAAGTTCAGCTCCTGCGACATCTCCCGGGTCACCGGCTCGAAGTGGTAATCGATGCAGGCGAAGGCCGCGATACAGGCGATCGAGCCCCGGGCCGCGGCGATCGAGTTGTAGTTGACGGTCCGGGAGTCGTTCAGGCCGGTCAGATAGGTGATCAGGCCGGTCGAGGTGTCGACCTCGGCGCGCGCTGTGTAGCCATACTGCACGAAGTCGGCGACCGAATAGCCGGGGTCGAAGGCGGTGTGGTAGGGCTGCGTCGGCACCACCGACCCGGGATAGGAGGAGGCCGCGCTGAGCCCCTTGTAGGTGTCGGTCAGCAGGTTGCCCTGGACGTTCATCCGCAGGTCGTAGGCGCCCAGGGTGATCGTCACATCATCGGTCGGCGTGTAGCGCAGCTTGGCGCGCAGGTTCTGCCGCCAGATCACGCCCGTGCGGCTGCCGTCGACGTCATTGGTGAGGAAGCCGTCGGTCTTGTCGAAGCCGCCGGAGAGGCTGGCGGCCAGGACGCCGGGGATGATCGGCCCGGCGACGAAGCCGTGCAGGTTGTAGTGCGGCGAGGACCGGCTGGAGCCGCTGCCGGTGTAGTAGCCGCCCTCCGCGGTCAGGTCGGCGGTGGGCGTGAAACTGGGGTCGCGGGTGAAGATCTGGATCGCGCCGCCGGTGGCGTTGCGGCCGAACAACGTGCCTTGCGGGCCCTTCAGCACTTCGACCCGGGCGACGTCGGGCAGATCCGCATTCAGCAGCGTCTGCGCGGTCTGGTAGATGCCGTCGATGTACAGCGCGTTCGGGTTTTCCGAGCCCGCGGCGCTGAGCGAGGTGGAGACGCCGCGGATCGAGGGCTGCGCCGTGGTGCCCTGACCGGAGAAGGTGAAGCCCGGCACGACGTTCTGCAGGTCGCGAATGGTGGTGACGCCGGCCCGCACCAGATCGGCGCCGGTGACCGTGTTGACCGTGAGCGGTACGTCCTGCAGCCGCTCCGAGCGGCGCTGGGCCGTGACGACGACCTCCTCGAGCGCGACCGCGCCACGATCCGGCGGCGCTTGCGCAGCGGCCGGATTCGCAAACACGAGCAGGCTCGCGCCCGCGAGTAGGCACCTTGCCCTCATGTCGTTTCCCCTCAAATGCCGCCACTCCATCGTGGCGTTGTTCTCGCAATAATATACAGTTTACTATTAAGCGCCAGATCCCTGGAGCAACCCTCAAACCGCGCCGTTGTCTCCGCTCCGGATTGGCGCATGCCGCGACCGAATAGGTCTGCCCAGCGCGACGCTCGCAGTGCTGTGACGCGACTTGCAAAAGGGGATCTAGGGCTGAACGGCGAGGGGCTCGCGCCGTCGCGCGATATGGAGGACGATGGCGTCGCCGGCCGCCCGGCGTGAGCGGGGCGCCAGAGAGAGAACGAGCTGCGTCAGCAGCCGCGGGAGGAAGGGAGCGGATGAACGCGCAGGTGCTGGAGCTCGACCCCGGACGGCTGAAGGCCGAGGCGCAGAGCCGGACGGGCTTCGCCGACTTCGGCGCCGCCGACCACGAGGAGCCGCTGCAGATCGTCTGCCGCTCGCTGGCTGAGGAAGCGCCGCTGACGCCCGAGGGCCGCGCGATGGCGGCCGGGCGCATGGTGAGCGCGCTCAGCGAGCGCCTGCTGATCGAGGAATGGGTCCGCCGCCATCCCGACATCGCCGCGGAGGAGGTCGCCCCGCCGCTGGTGATCGCCGGCCTGCCGCGAACCGGCACCACCATGCTCTACCGCATGCTCTCCGCCGCCGAGGGCTTCGCCGCCCCGCTGTTCTACGAAGTGAGCCAGCCGCCGCCGGCCTTCGACTGGGACTTCCGGGCCGCGAGCGACCCGCGGATCCCCGCCGCCCAGCTGACCGTCGAGGCCATGATGGCCGCGATGCCCGAGCTCGCCTCCATCTATCCGTTCGAAGCCATGGCGCCGGAAGAGAGCATCTTCATGTACGGCGCCTCGTTCCGCTCCACGCGGGAGCAGTCCTACGCCTATGTGCCGTCCTACGATCGCTGGTTCCGCACCGCCGACAAGCGGCCGGCCTACGCCTACCTGAAGCGCGCGCTGCAGTTGCTGCAGTGGCAGCGCCGCCGCTCCGGCCGCTGGCGCGAGGGCCAGCGCTGGCTCTTGAAGACGCCCGACCACCTGCACGGGCTGGAGGAACTGCTGGACGTCTTCCCCGGGGCCCAGATCATCCAGACCCACCGCGACCCGGTGCAGACCATACCGTCCATCTGCAGCTTCATCCGCGTGCTGCACAGCCCGACCGCCGCCAAGGACGACAGCGTCGAGATCGGCCAGGCCTGGAGCGCCATGTTCGCCGGCAGCATGCTGCGGGCGCTGGAGGTGCGGGCGCGGCGGCCCGACCGCTTCCTCGACGTCTGGTACCGCGACACCGTCGCCGATCCGCGCCAGGTGGCCGAGACGGTGTTCGCCTTCATCGGCCAGCCCCTCACCGAGGCCGGCTGGGGCGAGATGCAGAAGTGGCGCGAGGCCAACAAGCGCGAGGAGCGCCCGCTGCACCGCTACACCCTCGAGGAATTCGGCCTGACCGAGGACCGGATCAAGGACCAGTTCGCCGCCTATCGCGAACGCTTCATCACCCCCCAGCCGTGAGCCGCCGCGCATGATCCTGAAGGACAAGGTCGTCATGGTCAGCGGCATCGGCCCGGGCCTGGGCCAGGAGCTCGCCCTGCTGGCGGCCCGCGAAGGCGCGCACATCGCCATCGGCGCCCGCACCGCCGCCAAGCTCGACGCCATCGAGGCCGAGGTCGCCGCAGCCGGCCTCCCCGTGCGGGTGGTCAAGGTCCCCACCGATGTCCGCGACCGCGCCCAGTGCGCCCGGTTCGTCGCCACGACGGTCGATCAGCTGGGCCGCGTCGACGTGCTGATCAACAGCGCCTATGTCACCGGGGCCTACGCGCCGGCCGCCGAGGCCGACCTCGACGACTGGCGACAGGTCATGGAGGTCAACCTGTTCGGGGCCATGAACCTGATCCAGGAGGCCGTGCCGCACATGCGCCGCCAGGGCGCGGGCTCGATCGTCAACGTCAACACCAAGGTGACCCGCCTGCCCTACGCCACCATGGGCGGCTATGCGGTCTCCAAGGCGGCGCTTCGGATGGCCACGGCGCAGCTGGCCAAGGAGCTCGGCCGCGACGGCATCCGGCTGAACTCGGTCTTCCCCGGCTGGATGTGGGGCCCGACCGTCGAGGCGGGCTTCCAGGCGCGCGCCGCCGCCGAGGGCCGCACCGTGGCGGAGCTCCGCGCCGAGATCGCCCAGGCGATCCCGATCGGCGACATCCCGGAGGACGGCGATTGCGCCAAGGCGGTGATCGCGCTCGCCTCCGACTACTTCAGCGTCGTCACAGGCGCTTGCCTGGATCTCTCCGGGGGCGAGTATCTGCCGCTGTAGAGCCAGAGAACACGGGAGGAAGGCCACATGCTGAACTGGACCATCGGCGACGTCACCGTCAGCGCGGCGCTGGAGACGGAGATTGCGTTTCCCGCCGGGATGCTGCTGCCCACCGCGACGCGGACCGAGCTGGACGCGATCGGCTGGGCCGCGCCCAACTATGTGACCGAGGCCGGCCACCTGCGCCTGGCGATCCAGGCGCTGCTGGTGCGCACGCCGGACCGCAGGATCGTGGTCGACACCTGCATGGGCAACGACAAGACCCGCACCAGCGGGGCCGGCCACATGCTGAGCACCGACCTGCTGCAGCGGCTGGAGGCGGCGGGCTTCGGCCGCGACCACGTCGACACCGTGCTCTGCACCCACCTGCACGTCGACCACGTGGGCTGGAACACCATGCTCGAGGACGGCCGCTGGGTCCCGACCTTCCCCAAGGCCCGCTACCTGATGGCGCGGACCGAGTTCGAGCATTGGCGCGGGCGGGACGAGGGCGACAGCAGCCAGATCTTCGCCGATTCCGTCCAGCCGGTGTTCGACGCCGGCCTCGTCGACCTGGTCGAGACCGAGCACCGCATCAGCGACGAGGTGCGGCTCGTCCCGACCCACGGCCATACGCCCGGCCACGTCAGCGTGCTCATCGAGTCCCGCGGCGAGCGGGCGCTGATCACCGGAGACTTCCTGCACAACCCGGTGCAGATGGCGCGTCCGGACTGGGGCGCCTTCGTCGACTTCGATCCGAGCGCCTCGGAGGCCACCCGCCGGCGCGTGCTGGGCGAGCTCGCCGGCGAGCTGGTGCTGATCATCGGCACCCACTTCCCGGCGCCCACCGCCGGCCGCGTCGTGCGCGACGGCGACGCCTTCCGGCTGGAGGCCTGAGGCGTGACGGTCGCGCAGGCCGGCGACCTCGCCCCCGCGCTCGCCGACCTGCGGGAGGAGGTGTCGGCGCTCCGCCGTCTGGTCGCAGGCCGCTCGGACGCCGAGCTCGCGCGGCCGACGCCGTTCTACGGCTGGCGGGCGCAGGACGTGATCACCCACCTGACGTTCGTCGATCGGCTGGCGCGGCTGGCGGTCACCGATCCCGACCGATGCGCCGAGGCGGTCGCCGCCATGGCTCGCGGGACGGCGCCACGGCCGGGCGACGCGGCCGGATCGCAGGGCTCCTTCGACCGCCTGACGGCCTACGCACAGCAGGCGATCGGCACGCGCCCGGGTTCGGAGCTGGTGCGGCTGTGGCTCGACGGGGCGGAGGCGCTGGCGCAGGCGTTCGAAGGTGAGGATGGCGGGCGCAATCTCACCTGGTTCGGCCGGCCGATGAAGCTCGCCACCCTGATCGGCGCCCGGCAGATGGAGGTCTGGGCGTATGGCCAGGACCTGTTCGACCTCTTCCGTGTGCGACGGCAGGACACGGACCGCATCCGCCGCGTCGCCGAATTCGCGGTGAAGACCTTCCGCTTCAGCTTCGCCAACCGCGGCCTCGAGGCGGCCCCGATGCCGGCGCTGGCGCTCACGGCGCCGTCCGGGGCGGTCTGGCGCTGGGACTCGGAGTCCGGCGAGCGCATCACGGGCTCCGCCGCGGACTTCTGCCTGGTGGCGACGCAGCGGCGCAACGTCGCCGACACCGATCTTGTGGTCGAGGGCGAGACCGCGCGGACCTGGATGCAGATCGCCCAGTGCATCGCCGGCGCGCCGCACCCCAGCCCGGCGCCGGGCCAACGCGTCTGGCGCTGAGCGGCCTCGCGCCCGGTCGCGCCGCGTGGAATACTGCCGCCAAGATCGAGCGCCCCGGCCGGGACGGCTGAGGGACGCCGGAGGAAAGCGTCATGACCGCGCAGCCCGGCTTCCGCTGTATCGCCGTCGTCGACCTCGTCAACGAGGATGCGCTGGAGACCAACCAGCAGCGCTGGCGCGAGGACGATCCCTTCCTCGCCCTGCGCGAGGACGGCGCCCGCCGCTACGTCCGCGCCATGAGCCAGCGCAGCGACCAGGCGCTGTTCCGGCCGCGCTCGCGGATCGGCGTCGCCCAGCTCTGGGCCGACGACGAGGCCACCGCCCTGAAGCTCTACGCCCGGCTGCGCGACCGTGGCCTCACCAAGGCCCACCCAGGCCTGCGCGACGCGCGCCTCACCGTCATCGCCAATCGCGAGCACCACTTCATCGGCGACTACGCCGAGCGGCCGGGCGAGGGGCTGAAGGCGCTCTACCTCAACAAGCGCAAGCCGGACATGCCTGTGGCCGACTACCAGGCCCACTGGCTGAACGTGCACGCGCCCTTGGTGGAGGGCGTCCCGGGCCTGGCCCGCTATCTGCAACTGCACCGCCTGCCGGCCACCTACGACGGCGACGCGACGGAGCTCGACGGCGGCGCCGAGATGTCCTGGCCGGATGCGGCCGCCTACGCCGCCTATGGCGCGGCGGAGGACTACCAGCAGCGGTTCCGCGACGACCTGCCGAACCTGTGGGACCTGCGCGCGGGCCTGCGGTTCTTCGTCAAGGAAGAGGAGGTGTTCGATGAGCGCTGACAGCGATGTCGCCACGGCCGGCCCGCCAACGACCAGCGGGGCGCCGTTCAACCATTTCTACCAGGGCGGCTGGCCGAAGGACGAGTACCGCTTCTTCCAGATCGCCTGGGTGGTCGACGACCTGTTCGCCGCCGCGAGGCGCTGGACCGAGGTCTATGGCGTGGGGCCCTTCCTGGTGCTGCCCAAGCGCACCAGCACCGTCCGCTACCGGGGCCAGGAGACCGCGCTGGAGATGCAGATCGCCGTCTCCCAGTCGGGACCGATCCAGCTGGAGCTGATCCAGCAGACGGCGGAGGTGGACAGCATCTACCGCGAGATCTTCCCCAAGGGGACCGGCGGGCTGCACCACCTGTGCACCATGACCGACGACTTCGAGCGCAGCCGGCGCCACTACGAGGCGCTGGGCTATCCCTCGGTGGCCCAGCTCGGCGGCGCGCTGCGCGTCGAGTACTTCGACACCTACAAGGACTTCGGCCACATCACCGAGCTGGTGGAGAACACCCCGGCCATGATGGCCGCCCACCAGCGCAACGCGGCGATCTGCGCGAACTGGGACGGCTCGGACCCGGTCCGCATCCTCACCCGCGACGGCTATCGCCTGCCTGCCTAACGCGCCGCGGAGATCATGTTGCGCACCAGCGGATAGATCTGGTTGGCCCACTTGGAGCCGCTGAAGACGCCGTAGTGGCCGACGCCAGGCTGGAGGTGGTGGCGCTTGCGGTTGGCGTAGATGCTGCTGCACAGGCTGTGCGCCGCCATGGTCTGGCCGACCGAGCAGATGTCGTCCCGCTCGCCCTCCACCGTCAGCAGCGCCGTCTTGCGGATCGCCGCCGGATTGACCCGGCGATTGCGCCAGACCAGCTCGCCCTTCGGCAGCAGGTGCTCCTGGAACACCCGGCTGACCGTCTCCAGGTAGAACTCCGCCGCCAGGTCGAGGACCGCGAAATACTCGTCGTAGAAGTGCTTGGTCTTGTCGGCCTCCGCCTCGCGGCCCACGGCCAGCTGGGTGTAGAGGTCGATGTGCGCGTCGACGTGCCGGTTGAGGTTCATCAGCATGAAGGCGTTGAGCTGCACGAAGCCCGGATAGACCCGCCGGCCGGCACCGGCGTAGCGCGCGGGCACGGAGTCGATCAGCTTGGTCTCGAACCACTCGATGGGGCGGCTCGTGGCGAGCTCGTTGACCACGGTCGGATTGATCCGCGTGTCGACCGGCCCGGCCATCAGGGTCATGGTCTTGGGCGTCGCCGGGTTGTCGTCCTCGGCCATGATGGCCACCGCCGCCAGCGCGTGAGCGCAGGGCTGGCAGACCGAGATCAGGTGCGCGCCCGGCCCCATCGCCTCGAGGAACGCGATAACGTGCTCGACGTATTCGTCGAAGCCGAAGGCGCCGGCAGCCACCGGCGCGTCGCGCGCGTTGCGCCAGTCGGTGATGTAGACGTCGTTGTCCGGCAGCAGGGTCTCGACGGTATTGCGCAGCAGGGTCGCGAAGTGGCCGGAGAGCGGCGCGACCAGGAGGACGCGGGGCTGTTCCTCGGCGGTCACCTTGGCGAACCGGACCAGGTCGCCGAAGGGGGTGGAGACGATCCGCTGCTCGATGACGGGAACGTCCTCCGCGCCCACCCGCACCGTGCCGAAGCCGTAGTCGGGCCGATGGTGGGTGAGGCCGGCGCGGGTCAGCATCTCCCAGCCGGCGCCGAGCTGGGCGAGCGGCGGGAACCGGCGCAGCCAGGGCGGGGCGAGCGACAGCGCGCCGTTCGCGAACCCCGCCGCCAGCCGCGCGGGCAGCAGCAGGTCCGATTGCGCCTGATAGGCTCGATAATGCATCGCGCTCGCTTTCTCGGAAGCGGAGCATGTTCGGACCCCGCGGAGGGGCGCGGCGGAACTGAACGGCCCAGCCGGCAGGCTGGGCGCGAACGGCCCGTTTCGAAGGCGCCACAACAACGCTTACGCCCTATTTCTAATCATCCTGCTAGCGTACACCTTACGAAACTGAGCGTGCGAGGCGACCGGTCCGGGCTGCCCCTAGGCTTGCGCAGCCCGCCGTGAAGGACCGATGCGACATGGCCAACGCCTCGCTGAGCATCAGCAGCCGCAATTATTCCTCCTGGTCGCTCCGGGGCTGGCTGCTGTGCCAATTCGCCGGCCTGGAGTTCGAGACGATCTGCCTGCCGCTGGACGACGCGGCCGCCAGGGCGGAGCTGCTGCTGCTCGCGCCCTCCTTCCTGACCCCCTCCCTGACCTACGAGGGCCTGAAGGTCTGGGACACCCTGGCGATCGCCGAGTTCCTGCACGAGACCCTGCCGGGGGCGCGGCTCTGGCCGGAGGAGGCGAAGGCCCGCTCCCTCTGCCGCTCGATCTGCGGTGAGATGCATTCGGGCTTCGCCAACCTGCGCGCCGCCCTGCCGATGAACCTCAAGGCCAAGCATCCCGGCTTCCGCGTCTGGGCCGGCGCCCAGGCCGACATCGACCGCATCACCGCGATCTGGCGCGAGCGCCTCGCCCGCTCGGGCGGACCCTTCCTGTTCGGCGAGCGGACGGCGGCCGACGCCATGTACGCGCCGGTCTGCACGCGCTTCGCCACCTACGATGTCACGCTGGACTCCGAGTGCGCCGCCTACCGCGACCGCATCCTCGCCCTGCCCGAGATGCGAGCCTGGACCGCCGAGGCGCTGACCGAGCCGGACGAGGTCGAAGAGCTCGACGTGGAGTTCTGAACCGCGACCTCGGCTACCGCGCCTTTTTTGATCCGCGCCGAACTCCTGGGCCCCCGCCGCATTTGATCCCGCATCAGCACGGGAGCGCGAGATGGCCAGGTTCGGATACAAGCTGATGACCGAGGAGCACGGGCCCAAGGCGCTCGTGCAGAACACCCAGCGGGCGGAGGACGCCGGCTTCGACTTCGTTTCGATCTCCGACCACTTCCATCCCTGGCTGGAGGTCCAGGGCCACTGCCCCTTCGCCTGGAGCGTGCTGGGGGCGATCGCCCAGGCCACCTCGACGATCGGCATCACCACCGGGCTGACCTGCCCGATCCTCCGCTACCACCCGGCGATCATCGCCCAGGCGGCGGCCACCATCCAGGTGATGAGCGACGGCCGCTTCAGCCTGGCCATCGGCGCGGGCGAGCGGCTGAACGAGCATGTCACCGGCGCGCGCTGGCCCTCGGTCGCCGAGCGGCACGAGATGCTGGGCGAGGCCATCGACATCTTCCGGGCGCTGTGGAGCGGTGGCGTCCACACCATCCGGCGAAAGCATTTCGTGGTCGACCACGCCCGGCTCTACGACCCGCCGCGACAGCCGATCCCGATCCTGGTGGGCGTGAGCGGTCCGCACGCGGTGGCGCTGGCCGCCGAGAAGGCCGACGGGATGATGGCGACGGAGCCCGAGAAGGCGCTGGTGGACGACTTCCGCAAGCAGGCCGGCGACAAGCCCCGCTACTGCGAGGTGACCCTCGCCTACGCCGACAGCGAGGAGAAAGCGCTCGAGATGGCCTGCGATCGGTTCAAGTTCGGCGCGCTCACCTGGCCGGTGATGAGCGAGCTGCCGTCCGTCGAGGCCTTCGAGGCCGCCTCGCAGTTCGTGAAGCCGCAGGACATGGCCCAGTCCGTCGGCGCCGGCCCCGACCCCCAAAAGCACCTGGCGGCGATCCGCAAATACGCCGAGGCCGGCTTCGACCACATCGTCCTGCTGGGCGTCGGTCCCGACCAGGCGAAGTTCATCGACTTCTTCGAGAAGGAGCTGAAGCCGCGGCTCCGCGAGTTCGCCTGAGCAAACCAATTTTCGTCATCCCGGACGGACGAACGCCGATCCGGGACCCAGGGCCGCCGAACGGCGCACCGCGGAACGAAGGGGCGCTGGGACGCCCCCTCAGTCAGCTTCGCTGACAGCTCCCCCGCAAGCGGTGGAGCATCTTGGCTCCCAGATCCTCCACCGCAACGCGGGGGAGGTGGATCGGCGCGACAGCGCCGAGACGGAGGGGGCGTACGGCACAGACCATGGCCCCCTCGTCTACAGGCGCGCGTGGGTCCTAATGGCTCAGCGCGCTGCCGATGATCAGTCCGATCATGCCAGAGGCCACGGCGGCCATGACGATGTCGCCATTGTCGTCGCGGTAGTAGCGGTAGCCCGGCCGGGGCGGCGGCAGGCGGTAGGCGCGCCAGTCGTTGATCACGTAGCGGTCGTTGCGCCAGTAGGGGTAGCGCTGCCCTTCGCGCCAGCGGCCTTGATAGCCGTTGTAGCCGTAATGGCCGCCATAGTAGCGGAAGCCGCCGTGCGACCAGCGCTCGCGGTCGCGGTCCCAGTCGCGGCGCTGCCAACGATCGACGCGGTCGGCCCGATCGCCGTGGTTGCGGTCCCCGTGGTCGCCGCGGTCCCCGCGGTCCCCGTGGTCGCGGTTGTTGCGCTCTTGATCCTGGTCGTTGCGGTCTTGACCACGATCGTAGCCGTAGCCGGGCTGCGCCGCCGCGACGCCGGCCGACATCACGCCGGTGAGGGCCGTGGTGGCCGCAAGCGCCGCAATCAGAATTTTCTTCATCTCAGATCTCCATGCCAGGAAGACCATCCTGACCGAGCGCACGTGACCGTCACCGGTCCGCGACGTTCATCCAGCGGTCAGGATTGCTTGGCCGTAGGCACACCGAAACGCGATCGCGCTGGCCGGGTTGCACGGCGCGTGGAGGCCTTCGGGCTCGCCGAGGGGCGCTAGACCCTGCTCAGCTCCGGCGCGTCGGCGCCGGCCGCGGCCGCGATCTCCATCGGCAATTCGTCGGTGATCACCTTGAAGCCCGCCAGCCAGGTGGGGCCGAAGTTGGTGGTGATCGCCACGTCGGTGGCGTCACGGCCGACGGCCATCAGGATGCGGCCGATGCGCGAGCGGTTGTGGCGGGCGTCGAAGGTGCGCCAGGCGCCGCCGAGCCAGACCTGGAACCAGGCGGAGAAGTCCATCGGCGCGTCGACCGGCGGCACGCCGATGTCGCCCAGATAGCCCGTGCAGTAGCGCGCCGGGATGCTCATGCAGCGGCAGAGCGTGATCGCCAGGTGGGCGTAGTCGCGGCAGACCCCCTGGCGCTCCTCGTGGGCCTCGAAGGCAGTCTTGGTCGGCCGCGCATGCTGGTAGCCGAAGGCGATCCGTTGGTGGGCGTAGTCGACGATGGCCTGCACCCGCGCCCAGCCGGCCGGCACGCCGGCGAACAGCCGCCAGGCCAGGTCGCTCAGCAGCTCCAGCTCGCAGTAGCGCGAGGGCAGCAGGAACTGCAGGACGTCGTCCCGCAGGGCGTCGATCGGCTGCTGCTCCGCCTCCGATGCGACCGGGTCCGGCAACCCGCTGTCGCGGATCACGAACTCGCTGTGCAAGGTGATGCGGCCCGGCGGCGCCACCAGCCGCGCGCAGAGGTTGCCGAAACCGTCGACGTAGGACCGCATCTCGACGGTGGGATTGCTGAGAATGGTGTCGGGGGTCTCGAGGTCGCCGGCGCGCTCCGGCCGGACGTTCAGCATCAGGACCATCGGGGTCTCGGCGGGACAGTCGTAGCTGATTTCGTATCCCGCTCGAATTCGCATGGGTCGCCCCCGCCGCTTATCGTGCGTGGGCAACTCTCAGGTGTTGTATTCGTTGCGCTTCGGGCTCGACGCTGATGTCGACCGTGACGTCCATGCCCAGAAAATCGCCAGCCTCGCCGTCCCACGCTCCGTAAAGCGGCACGGCGAGCCTCGGATCGGCCACCACCGCCACCCGGATCAGGTCGACATTGCCGACGATCGCGTTGGTCGGGTCGAAGTCCACCCAGCCGCAGCCCGGGAGATAGACCCGCACCCAGGCGTGGGTGTGGCCGCCGCCGGTGCGGCCGCCCGCCTGGGCGGTGGAATAGACGTAGCCGGAGACGAACTGGGCGGCGAGGCCCAGGCTGCGCGCGGCCTCCGCCATCAGGACGGCGAAGTCGCGGCAGCTGCCCTGGCGGCGCCGTAGCGTCGCGACCGGCGATTGCGGGGCGCCGGCGAGCCGCAGCGCGTAGGCGAACTCGCCGCGGATCGCCTCCATCATCTCGGTCATGACGGTGGAGACGCGGGTCCGGCCGTGCGACCGCAGGAAGCGCCGGGCCCAGGCCTCCACCTCGCCGGCGTCGGCGTAGCGGCGGGCGATTGAGGTGGCGAGCTCGTGCGCCTCCTCGGCCTCGTAGGCGGGGCGGTCGGTCGCTAGCCAGCCAGCCGCGGCCTCCAGGTCGAACGGCGCTTCCGGCGTATGGTCCACCCGCATGCGGCTTTCGATCACCAACCGCTCGGCCCGGGTCGAGAACCGCGCCACGCCCACGGCCGCGCCGCTGGCGTCGTGGATGTGGCGCATCAGGCTGGGCTCGGGCGAGATCTCGATCTCGGCGGACAGCAGCCGCTGGTCGAAGGCCTCCAGCGGCCGCAACATCATGCGATGCTCGCCGAACCCCACGGGATTGCGGTAGCGGTATGTCGTCGAGTGGCGGATGGAGACGACCGGCATTGCGTCATCAGGCAGGCGATTCTGGGGAACGGTCCACGCATCTGCTAATCGCCGATGAGTTTCCGCCCCATATTGTGCGGAATCCGGGCGCCCGTTCGCCCTTTCTGCTGATCGGAGACCATGCGGGCTGCGACATACCCGCCCAGCTGGGAAATCTCGGCCTCCCCGCGGCGGAGCTTACGCGGCACATCGGCTGGGACATCGGCGTCGGCGCCCTGGGCGAGGCCCTGGCCGAGCGGCTGTCGGCCGGCTTCATCGCCCAGCGCTTCTCGCGCCTGGTGATCGACTGCAACCGCGATCCCGCGCGGCGCGACGCGATCCCCGAGGTCAGCGACGGCACGCGCATCCCGGGCAACGTCGCCCTCGCCCCGACCGCACGCCAGGCGCGCATCGATGAGGTGTTCGCCCCCTACCATGCCCGCATCGCCGAAGAGCTTTCGGCGCGCAGCGCGCGCGGCGAGCGCACGCTGCTGGTGGCGCTGCATTCGTTCACGCCGGTGATGGGCGGCTCCGCGCGGCCCTGGCGCTACGGTGTGCTGCACCTGGGCGCCTCGGCCTTCTCGGACGCCGTGCTCGCGCGGCTGCGCGCGCGCCTCGGCGCAGACCTCGTCGGCGACAACGAGCCCTACCGGATGGACGAGACCGACTACACCATCCCGCACCACGCCGTGGCCCGCGGCCTCGACTACGTCGAGCTGGAGGTCCGCCAGGACCTGCTGGGCGACGCCGCCGGCGTGGCCGCCGCCGCCGAGTTGCTGGCGCCGGTGCTCACCGAAGCGCTCGCCGCCCTCGACTAGCGGGCGGGTCCAAGCAGGTTCGCCGCCAGCCAGCCGCCGTCCACCGCGAGGTTGTGGCCGGTGACGTAGGCGGCGAGGTCGGACGAGAGGAAGAGCGCGGCCTTGCCGATGTCGTCGGTGGTCCCGCTGCGCTTGAAGGGGATGTTGCTGCCGGCGATCCGCGCGTCGAAGTCCTCGACCTTTCCCGACTGCAAGGTGCGTGGAGTCTTGATCGTGCCGGGCGAGACGGCGTTCACCCGGATCCCATGCGGCGCGAGCTCCACCGCCATGGTCTTCACCAGGCTGATCAGCCCGGCCTTGGCGGCCCCGTAGGAGGCATGGCGCGGCGCCGCGTGCGTCCCGTCCACCGAGGCGATGGCGGTGATCGCCCCGCCCCGGCCGCCGCGCACCATCGCGCGCGCCGCCGCCTGGGCGCTCATGGCGAATTGGCGCAGGTTGCGCCGGTGGTCGAGGTCCCAGTCGGCCTCGCTCATCTCCAGGAAGTCGTACCAGCCGGCCTGGCCGACGATGGAGACCATCACGTCGAGCCGCCCGAGCTTCTGCTCCGCCTCGGCGACGATCCCCGCCAGCCGCGCGGTCTCGAAGACGTCGGTGGGGATGGCCACGCCCGTGCGGCCCAGGTCCGTCACCGCCGCCGCGACCCGTTCCGCGCGCTCGGGGACGATATCGAGGACGGCCACGTCGCAGCCCGCCCGGGCGAGGAAGAGCGAGGTGCTCTCCCCCATGCCCTGCCCGCCGCCGAAGACGATCGCCGCCTTGCCTGTCAGGTCGAAGAGATCGGCTGAAGTCATCTGTTGCTCCTCCCGTTTCGTTTCGCCCACTATCCGGCTTCGGCAGCGGCCCGTCACGTCAGCGGAGGCCCCCGGGGAGGAGAATTCAGAATGACGGACGCGAATGGCGCCGAGGGCGTGGGGCCGCGCGGCCTGGGCCATTGCCTCACCCTGCAGGCCGAGCGCGATCCCGACCGCCCGGCGCTGACCTTCGAAGGCGAGACCCTGACCCGGGCCGAGCTCGACCGGCAGGCCAACCGCATGGCCCGCGCGCTTGCGGCCGAAGGCGTCGGCCAGGACGATCTGGTGGGGATCTTCCTGCCGAACGGCTTCGCCCACCACGTCGTCACCTTCGCCATCTGGAAGCTGGGCGCTTCGCCCCTGCCGCTGCCCAGCAAGCTGCCCGACGCAGAGCTCAGCGCCATGGTCGAGCTGGCCAGGCCGAAGCTGGTGGTCGGCGCCGCGGCCGGGCGGCTGCCGGGCGTGCGCACCCTGCCCGCCGAGTTCCGGCCCGATCCGGCGCTCTCCGACGCCCCCCTGCCGGAGAAGATCGCCCGGAGCTGGAAGGCCATCGGCAGCGGCGGCAGCACCGGACGGCCGAAGATCATCGTCGACGGCGCCCCGGCCGTCACCGATCCCGACAACCCCTCCCCGCTGCTGCAGATCGGGGTCGAGGACGTCCTCCTGCACCCCGCGCCGATCTACCACAACGCCCCCTTCGCCCAGACCAACTGGGCGCTCTGCTGGGGCGGCCACGTGATCGAGGTGGCGAAGTTCGACGCCCGCGAGTGGCTGCGGCTGGTCGAGGCCTACAAGGTGCGCTGGGCCTATCTGGTGCCCACCATGATGAGCCGCATCTGGGCCCTGCCGGAGGAGGAGCGCAACCGCCACGACCTCTCCTCCCTGCGCGTGGTCATGCACATGGCCGCCCCCTGCCCCGCGTGGCTGAAGCAGGCCTGGATCGACTGGCTGGGCGGCGAGCGCATCTACGAGGTCTACGCCGGCACGGAGTCCATCGGCGGGACGCTGATCCGCGGCGACGAATGGCTGGCCCACCCGGGCTCCGTCGGCCGCCCTACCCGCGAGGTGAAGATCATAGGCGAGGACGGCCAGGCCTGCGCCGTCGGCGAGGTCGGCGAGATCTGGTTCGCCCCGCCCGCCGAGGGCGAGCGCCAGTTCCAGTACATCGGCGCGGAGAAGCGCGAGCGCGAGGGCTGGCGCAGCCTGGGCGACATGGGCTCGCTGGACGCGGACGGCTACCTCTATCTCGCCGACCGGCGCACCGACATGATCGTCAGCGGCGGCGCCAACATCTATCCGGCGGAGATCGAATCCGCCCTGGAGGCGCATCCGGCGATCGCCTCCAGCACGGTGGTCGGCCTGCCGCATCCGGACTTCGGCCGCGTCCCGCATGCGATCGTCGAGCTGCGGCCGGGCGCCAGCCTCGACGCCGCCGACCTGGAGGCCTTCCTGGCCGCACAGCTCGCCCGCTACAAGCTGCCCCACACCTTCGAGATCTCGGACGAGCCCCTGCGCGACGACGCCGGCAAGGTGCGCCGCAGCGCCTGGCGCGACGCCTGCGAGGCCAGGCTGGCCGCCGGCCAGCTGTTTGCGCCGCTCAGGGCGCGCGATCGGGTGAAGGAAGGCGCAGGCTAGACCCTGTCCCACCTGACTTGAGGCAAGTCAGGTGGGATGAACAGGGTCGTCGCTTCCAAGTGAGAGCCCTTCTTCTCCAATCGCGTTGATCAACGCGAGTGTCAAGGGCTCTAGCGCGCGGGATCCAGCGCTGCGGCCAGCTGCGGCCGGGCGCCAGCCTCGACACCGCCGAGCTGGAGGCCTTCCTGGCCGCACGGCTCGCCCGCTACAAGCTGCCCCACACCTTCGAGATCTCGGACGAGCCCCTGCGCGATGACGCCGGCAAGGTGCGCCGCAGCGCCTGGCGCGACGCCTGCGAGGCCAGACTGGCCGCCGGCCAGCTGTTTGCGCCGCTCAGGGCGCGCGATCGGGTGAAGGAAGGCGCCGGCTAGCGCGCGGGATCCAGCGCGGCGGCCAGCTCCGGACGCGCCGCGGCCGAGGGCAGGAAGGCGGGGTGCGGCAGCGGCCCTCGCGCCTGCTCGAAGGCGTAGCCGAACGCCAGCACGCGGGCGTCGGTCCAGGCCGGCCCGATGATCGAGAGCCCCACCGGCAGGCCGAAGACCTGGCCCATCGGCACGGTGAGGTGCGGGTAGCCCGCCACGGCCGGCAGGGTCGAGGGCGATCCGAAGAAGGCGGTGCCGTCGACCAGGTCCACCACCGGCGCGGGCGCGCCGGTCTCGGCGACGATGGCCGCCACGCCGGCCTCGGCGAACATGCGGTCGAGCCCCTCCTCCCGGGCCAGCGGGCGCGCCGTGCGCCGGGCCGCGATATAGGCCGGATCGGTGAGCGTGGGGCTGGCGGCCGCGGCGATGAAGGTGTGCTGGCGGAACTTCGGCGTCTCCGCGGGCGTCTCCGCTTCG
>JAQGIJ010000158.1 GCA_028291285.1 Phenylobacterium sp.
CGGGCCGAGTTCGATCTCGCCATCGTCTCCGTCCTGCTCGATGCCGGCGCAGGCGCGGCCTGGCGCTACCGCGACGCCGCGACGGGCGCGGAGCTGAGCCGTTCGGAGGGCCTGGCGGTGGCCTCGCTGCGGCTCTTCGAGCAAGGCGGCCTCTCGGCCGATCCCGCCCGGCCGCTGCGCGCCGACGCCCTGGGCCGGCTGGATGCGGCGCGGCTGGCCGAGGCGTTCCAGGCCCGCGAGGACAATCCGCTGGTGGGCCTCGACGGCCGCGCCGTCCTGCTGCGCCGGCTGGGCGAGGCGGTGGGCCGGCCGGGCGCGCTGTACGACGAGATGGCGGCGCGGGCCTCGGACAGGAAGCTGCCGGCGCCCGTCATCCTGGAGGTCCTGCTCGAGCGGCTGGGACCGATCTGGCCCGGGCGCGTCGCGCTCGACGGCGTTTCGCTCGGCGACTGCTGGCGCCATCCCGCGATCCGCCGGGCCGACGCGACCGACGGGCTCGTGCCGCTGCACAAGCTTTCGCAATGGCTCGCCTATTCGCTGATCGAGCCGCTGCAGACCTCGGGCGTGGAGGTCTGCGACATCGACGGCCTGACGGGCCTGGCCGAATACCGCAACGGCGGCCTCTTCGTGGATACCGGCGTGCTCAGTCTCGCCGATCCCGCCGCCGCCGGCCGGTCGCACGCGGTCGACAGCCCCCTGGTGGTCGGCTGGCGCGCCCTGACCGTGGCCCTGCTGGACCGGCTCGCGCCGCCGGTGCGGGAGCGACTGGGGCTCGCCGCCGCCGATTTTCCGCTGGCCAGGGTGCTGGAGGGCGGCACCTGGGCCGCGGGGCGCCGGATCGCGCGCCAGCGTCGCGCCGACGCCGGCCCGCCGATCATCGTGATCAGCGACGGCACCGTATTCTGAGGGGATCCATGCAGGGCGTCACCGTCGTCGACCATCCGCTGGTGCAGCACAAGCTGACCCTGATGCGGAGGAAGGACACCTCGACCAAGAGCTTCCGCCAGCTGCTCAAGGAGATCGGCGGCCTGATCTGCTACGAGGTCACCCGCGACCTGCCGCTGGAGCCGGCCGAGATCGAGACGCCGCTGTCGACGATGCAGGCGCCGGTGCTGGCCGGGAAGAAGCTGGTGTTCGCGCCGATCCTGCGGTCCGGCATGGGCATGCTGGAAGGCATGCTGGAGCTCGTCCCTGCGGCCCGCGTCGCCCACGTCGGCCTCTACCGCGACCCGGCGACGCTCGGCTGCGTGGAATACTACTTCAAGGCGCCGCTCGAACTAGCCGAGCGGCTGGTCGTGGTGGTCGACCCGATGCTGGCCACCGGCAACACCGCCATCGCCGCGGCGGACCGGCTGAAGGAGGCCGGCGCGCGGCAGATCCGCATCGCCTGCCTGCTGGCCGCGCCGGAGGGGATCTCGAACTTCCAGGGCCACCATCCCGACGTGCCGATCTGGGTCGCGGCGATCGACGAACGGCTGAACGACCACGGCTACATTCTTCCCGGCCTCGGCGATGCGGGCGACCGCATGTACGGCACGCGCTAGCGGGGGCCGGTATTCGTCAGGCTCGCCGGCGGCGGAGCAGGGCGTAGACCGCCGCCGAGCTCAGCAGCCCCACGACCCAGCTCAGGTCCATCCCGCCGAGCAGGCGATTGACCGGCCCCTGATAGACCGGCGACTTCATCGTCAGGGCGGCCAGGACCATGCCGACCCCGAACGCCGCCCAGGCCGCGCCGCTCGTCCGAAGCGGACGGACCCCCCGCTCGGGATGGATGTCCCTGAGATCGAACCGCCAGCGCCGCAACATCCCGTCGCAGAGCCAGACGCCCGCGTAAGGCCCCGACCAGGCGACGAGCAGAGCGACGAAGTCGTTGAGGACGGTGGAAAGATCCTGGACGAACAGGATGTAGAGCACCGCCACGGTGGAGATGGCGATGTCCAGGCAGGTCGCCGCCCATCGCCTGAACCGCAGCCCGGCGGCCTGCAGGGCCAGGCCCGAAGAATAGAAGGTGGGGACGTTGTTCGCCACCGAGCCGGCGATCACCGCGAAGACGAAGCCGATGTAGAGCCAGGGCGGCAGCCAAGGCTTCAGGCCGGCGACGGGGTCGCTCATGTCGCCCAGGCTGGCCCAGACCGCCCCGGCGCCGGTCAGGACGACGGAGGGCAGGAAGGTCCACCAGAAGACGGTGTGGAAGATCGGCCCGCCGGGCGTCGCGGCGGGAAGGTAACGGACCCAGTCGGGGCCGTTGTAGAGGTAGCTCACCGGCTGGCTGGCGATCACGCCGCAGCCGGTCATGAAGGCGGCCGCGAGCGCCCAGCCGAACAGCGGCGGATGGGCCGCGCCGAGGTGGGTCCAGTGGACCTGGGGCGCGGTCCAGGCCAGCACCAGGATGAAGGCGGCGGCGAGCGCCGCGGCGAAGATCCTCTGCAGGAAGACCATCGTCGCGTGCCCCAGGACGGCGATCCCGCCGCCCAGGGCGAGCTGGACGACCACGGCCGACAGTTTCTCGGCGACGCCGTCCTTGTCGAAGCCCAGGAGGCCCAGGAGCGACAGCCAGGCCAGGCTGCCGAACACCGCGTTGAACACCTCGAAGCAGACCGAGGCGGCCCAGGTCAGGAGCGCGTGCACGGTGTTCCCGCGCACGCCATAGACGCTGCGGGACAGGGTGGTCACCGGCAGGCCGGTCCGCACGGCGCCGATCGACGCCAGCCCGAGATAGGCATAGGGCAGGTTGCCGACGACGCAGACCGCCAGCGCCTGCCACAAGGTCAGGCCGAGGCTGATCGAGACGCAGCCCACGCTGACGCTGAACATGTTGATGTTGGTGCCCAGCCACATGGGTCCGACCGCGGCGAGCGCCATGTTGCGCTCAGCTTCCGGAATGGGGTCGAAGCCGCGCACCTCCACGCCGAAAACGGGATTGCCTTGCGCGATGGCGGTCTGCGCGGGCGCGCCGGCCGCGGTCTCGTCCAGGGCGCTCAGGCCGCACCCGCGCGGTGGGCGTAGGTCGAGTCGAGCTTCTGCTTGAGATACTCGCCCCCGGTGGTCGGCGGATATTTCGCCGCCATGCCGGGCAGGGTCTCCACCGGCGCATCGGGGTTGGGGTCGAGGAAGAAGGCGATGGAGTAGCGGTCGGTGGTCGGCAGCATCACCCGATGCGGCGTCGAGACGTAGATGTCCGCGGTCCAGCGCATGAGGCAGTCGCCGATGTTGCAGATCAGGGCGCCGTCGACCGTCGGCGCGTCGATCCAGCGTCCGTCCCGATGGCGCACCTGCAGCCCCGCCACCCCGTCGGTCGCCAGCAGGGTGATGTTGCCGTAGTCGCAGTGGGCGCCGGCGCCGAGCTGCCGGTCCGCGGACTCGCGGCGCGGCGGATAGTGCAGCAGCCGCAGGATGCCGATCGGGTCGTCCAGCTTGTCCTCGAAGAACTGCTCCTCGATGCCGAGATCGAGGCAGAAGCCCCTGTGGATCAGGCGGCCGGCCGACCAGCACCGGTCGTAGTAGTCCAGCATGACCTCCCGCCAGCCGGGCAGGTCTGGCCAGAAGTTCACGCCCCGAAACGGCCGGCCCTCGAGGATGGCGGGATGGTCGGGGGCGAGCTCCAGGCCGATGTTGAAGGCCTCCTTGTGATCGGCCGCGCCGGTCGGATCCAGCTGCTCGTCGTCGAGGGCTATGTAGCCGACGTCGTTGTCGGA
>JAQGIJ010000207.1 GCA_028291285.1 Phenylobacterium sp.
CTGCTCGACCTCCTCCCCGGCCTGCCAGAAGAACAGGTAGGGACTTATCGTCGTGCCGAGGATCGCCACCAGCGTGGTCAGGTAGGTCGGACCCCAGGCGATATGCGGCGCGACCAGCCGATAGGCCACGGCGCCCCAGGGGATATGCACGACCAGGGCGACGCCGACGTAGGCGAACAGCGCCAGCGTCAGCCACTTCAGCACCGAGACGTAGCGGGCGTAGCGGACGAAGACCTCGAGGAGCACGGAGACCACGCCGAACAGCGCGACGTACAGAAACGAGGGACCGCCGACCACAAGCTTCAGGCCCGCGGCCATCGCACCCAGGTCAGCGCCAAGGTTGATGGTGTTGGCGACCAGCAGCAGCGAGACCAGGGCGCCCAGAACCGGTCCCGGGTAGTGCTGCTTGAGGTTTCCCGCCAGGCCGCGCCCGGTGACCCGGCCGATGCGCGCGCTGATCTCCTGGATCGCGCACATCAGGGGCCAGCTGAACAGCAGGGTCCAGCCCATGTCGAAACCGAACTGGGCGCCGGCCTGCGAATAGGTGGCGATGCCGCTCGGGTCGTCGTCCGAGGCGCCGGTGATCAGGCCGGGCCCGAGGACCTGGAGGAGCTTCGGCGTTTCTGGCTGCTTGACGTCGTCTGGCGTGCGTTCTTCGAGATCGAGTTCCGCCATCGGCCGCTCTTCGCAAATGTTGCGATCCGAACGCCCGAGCTTCGCCTTTCGATCCGGCTTGGCTGAGGCTGCCGGGAATCGAACTCACGACATCAGCGAACCTGTCAGCGACAGCTCGCGCCAGCCCAGCCCGGCGCACTGGCCCGCGTGGCGCCATAGCTAAGGCATTGAAGGAGTTGGTAGCTGGGGGCGGGATCGGTCCGGCTCCCAGCACGATTACAGCCGTGTTCACGGTTCCTCTTATCTCCGATGCGGCCTGACCTAAGACGGGACGGGAGGCGGTCTCGACCGCATCGGGCATGGGGGTTGCCCGCCTTTCCTTCGTTCAAGTCGCGAGGTCGAGGACCGGCGCGCGGGCGTCAGGCCAGGGGGGCCTCAGGCCTCGGAGACCGTAGCCTTGCCCTGGGGAATGAGCTTGTCCGCCGGGAACGTGGCGCCCCATTGCACGCCGAGAAGATCAAGCGGGGTGGCGACGGCCGAGCCATCGGCTGCGGTGAAGAGGTCGCCATCGGTCCAGTGCTCGAGCGTGTGGCCCCACGGATCGCTCCAGTAGTCGAACACCTGGCTGCCGAGGATGTGCCGGCCCACGCCCCAGACTGAGCGGCGTCCGGCCGCGCTCAGCCGCTCGTGGCCGGCCATCAGGTCGTCGAAATCCAGGACTTCGAAGGCGGCGTGATTGAAGCCGGGGACGCCGTCCGGGGCTTGCGCGAGGAAAAGGGTGTGGTGGTCGGTCGGCGCGTCGCCGCGGTCACAGCGCAGAAAGGCGCCGATGCTCAGCTCTGGGGAGACGGCGATCTCATCGGAGGTGATGAACCCGAACCGCTGCTTGTACCAGGCTTCCGAGGCGCGGAAGTTCGAGACGTTCAGGACGCAGTGGCCCAGCCGCATCACCTGCGACGGACGCACCGGAACCCGCTTGGTCTGGCGCAGCCGGTGCTTGGCCGCGGCCGAGTTCCAGGGTTCGACCTCCGGGGCCGCAAGCGGGGGGACGGAGTCCTGTCCGGCGACGACCTCGACCTGGTGACCATCGGGGTCAGTGAGCACGATCTGCTCGCCGCCCCCGGGGGCGTCAAAGGGTCGGACCGTCACGCCTTCGGCGCGCGCGAGCGTGTGCAGGTCCTCGAGGCTGGCCGCGCGGAAGCCGACGCCGGCGAAGGCGGGCTCGCCCGCCTCCGCGATGTGCAGCACCGGGGAAGCCCCGAACCCGCGCGAGACCAGTCGCCGATCGGTGGCCTCGGCGATCACCAGGCCGAAGTCCTCCAGGAACGCGCGCATCTCGCCGAGGTCGGGAACCCGGAAGCGGACGAAGGCGATATGCTCGATCTTGATGACGCTCACGGCTATCTCCTGACGTTTTCGTCAACTTATCACGCGACCGGCCCGGCAGCAAGGATGGGGGCCGCCTCAATCGACCGTGACAACTTGACTTGTTGGTCAAATTTTCACGACCCCCGCCTTCGCTAACGTCGGACGCTGACCTGCAGCGCGACCGTGCGTCCCCGCTCGGCGATGGCGTTCTGGTTGCCCGGCCCGAGCAGCGGCGTGGGCAAGGCGAAAAAGGAGACGGTCCGGTCGGTGAGGTTGCGCCCGATCAGGCGGGCCTCCCAGCGGTCGTCGCTGGCGGCGAGGGCGACGCCCATGTTCAGGGTGGTGAACGCCGCCCCCGGCGGGGAGGTGCTCGGATCCTGCTGGTAGTAGCGCTTGCTGCGGTAGTCGACGCTGCCGTCGGCCTTCACGGCGAGGCGGTCCGTCACCTCGCGGCGGTAGTCGAACCCGACCGACCCGGTCCACTTCGGCGCCAGCGGGATCGGCGAGTGGGTGCGCCGGTCCAGGGCGTCGGCATAGGTGTTGTTCAGGAACAGCCTCAGCCCCGACACAGGCCTCCAGTAGCTCTCGACCTCGAAGCCCTGGCTCTTCAGGTCCGTGTTGCCGATGTTGAAGCCGATGCCGTTGAAGGTGACCAGCTGGTAGCCGTCGACGCGGGTGTTGAAGGCCGCGACGTTGAACACCCAGGTGCGGCTCTGGCCCTGCAGCTTCAGGCCGACCTCTGCGGTCTTCGCCACTTCCTTGGCGTACGGCGACTTGCGCAGGTCGCTGATGCTCTGGGCGAAGCCACCGCTCTTCGTGCCCTTGCCGTAGGAGACGTAAACCAGGGCGTCGCGGTTGATGGCGTACTGAACCCCGCCCGAGTAGTCGATGTTCGCCTCGGTGTTCTGCATCGAGAACGGGGCGAAGGCCGGGAAGACGAAGGCGGTCAGGAGACCGGGCGCCAGGGTGTTGCGACCCAGGTCGACGGATTTCTTTTCCTGGGT
>JAQGIJ010000258.1 GCA_028291285.1 Phenylobacterium sp.
TGCCCGCCTCGGTGACCGGATCCAGGCGGCGGTTGCGGCGGGCGACCATGTACGAGCCGTAGGCCATCGCCAGGCCCAGCACCACCAGGCCGCCGACCACGTCGATCAGCAGCAAGGCAACGCCGCCGGCGTCCGCGCCGCCGGCCATGCCCGGGGCGGGCTGCCACACGGCGCGCAAGATGCCGATAAAGGTGGTCATGGTCGCGCCCCAGAAGGCGGCGGCGAACGCCCAGGCGACCCAGAGAAAGATGTGCTCGCCGAGATAGCGCTCGCGCGGGGCGTCGGCGTCATGGCCGCTGGCGTAGGCGGCGCTGTGGTAGGCGGCGGTGGCCATGGAGGTCTCCCGAATGCGGCGCCGGCAGGCCGGCGTCTCGCGGGAGCAACCCGTTTGTACGGATGAGGTTCCGCTTGGAAGCGGCCCGCCTAGGCCTGCGCCGGCATGTGCAGGGCGCGGACGAAATCCACCAGGGCGCTGCGCGCAGGGCTCCGCGGCAGGGCGTTGAAGGCGCGCAGCAGCTCCAGCGCGCCGGGCTCGGCCAGCAGGGCGGCGACCTCGTCGATGGCGCCGCTGGCGGAGGCGCCCTCGCCGAACATCTCCGCGACGGGCGTGTCCAGGGCGCCGGCGATCCGCGACAGCATGGAGGCGCTGACGCGATTGGCGCCGCGCTCGTACTTCTGGATCTGCTGGAAGGTGACCCCCGCGGCCTCCGCCAGCGCCTGCTGCGACAGCCCGCGCAGCTTGCGCAGCAGGCGGATGCGCGCGCCGACCGCGATGTCCACAGGATCGGCCATGGCCTCCGACTTGCGAGTCATCGTCAATTCCTGTGCTGGACGCATGAGGCCCTAGTGTGTCGTACGGCCGAGGCCGCGGTTTCCGGCGTCCCGATCCGAGATCCAGCAGCAGGCCTGGGCAAGGGCGGCGCCAACCGCCCGGCGCAGCGGGGCGACGCCGGGAAGATCCGAGGTCAGAGCGCTCAGCTCGTGCTGGTAGGCGCTGAGGGCCTCGATCAGATCCTCAGCCGTGGCGCGCGCCCGTTCCGTCTCGCTATCGTTCATCAAACATCGCTCGCCCAGACCCGGCGCGGCGCATAGCACGACTATTCCGGCAGCGGAACAGCTGGGCCGCAGGTAAATCCCGCGGCCCGCAGGCTCGGTTCAGTTGGCGGCGATCGCGCGTGCGGCGCTCTGGGCGGCGATCGTCGCGCGGCCCTCGCGCTCGGCGATCCGGCGGAAGGCAGCGAGCGCCTGCCCCACCACCTGGTCCATATTGTAGTAGCGGTAGGTGGCCAGCCGGCCGACGAAGTGCACGTTGGGCGTCTCCAGCGCCAGCGCCTCGTACTTCTTGTAGAGGGCCTGGTTCTCGGGCCGGGGCACCGGATAGTAGGGGTCGCCTTCGGCGCTGGGGTACTCGTAGGTGATGGTCGTCTTGCCGATCGCCTGGCCCGTCATGTGCTTGTATTCGCTGATGCGGGTGTAGGGGACCGCCTCGGCCGGATAGTTGACCGTCCCAACCGGCTGATACCACTCCTGGTCCAGCGTCTCGTGGCGGAACCGCAGGCTGCGGTAGGGCAGCTTGCCGTAGCGGAAGTCGAAGTACTCGTCGACAGGGCCGGTGAAGATCAACCGGTCGTAGACCGCCTCGCCGCGGACGTCCTCGTAGTCGACGCCCAGCGCCAGCTCGACGCCCTTCTGGTCGAGCATGTTCTGGAACATCCGGGTGTAGCCGTCGGCCGGCATGTTCTGGAACTTGTCGGTGAAGTAGCGGTCGTCGGTGTTGGTCCGCGTGGGCACCCGCGCGGTCACCGACTTGTCGAGCTCGGAAGGGTCCATCCCCCACTGCTTGCGGGTGTAGCCCTGGAAGAAGGTCTCGTAGAGCTCGCGGCCGACGGCCGAGACCACGACGTCCTCGGAGGTCTTGACCTTCTCCACCGGTTCGGCGCGGCTCTTGAGGTAGGCCTCCGCCTGTTCGTCGCTCTGCAGGTCCAGGCCATAGAGGGTGTTCAGCGTGGTGCGGTTGATCGGCATCGGCACCAACAGGCCGCTCTTCACCGACGCCAGCACCCGGTGCTCGTAAGGCCGCCAGCGGGTGAACTGCGACAGGTAGCTCGCCACCTCGTCGGAGTTGGTGTGGAAGATGTGCGGGCCGTACCTGTGCATCAGCACGCCGGCCGCATCCTTCTCGTCAAAGGCGTTGCCGGCGATGTGCGGCCGGCGGTCGACTACCAGCACGCGCTTGCCGAGCTGGGTGGTGAGGCGCTCGGCCAGCACCGAGCCGGCGAAGCCCGCGCCCACGATCAGGTAGTCGAACGGCTTGTTGCGCGAGGCCGGGCGCACCGCCGGCGCGGCGACGACCGTCTGGACCACGACGTCGGGGGCCGGCGCTTCGCGCTGCGCTGCGGCGCGGGAGATCTCCTGGTTCATGCGGGTGAAGGTCTCGTCCCACGACATTGCCGAGAGCGCTGCGTCGACCTCCTGCAGCCAGCCGCCCTTGATCCGCGACAGCGCCAGGGCCTGGTCGCAGGCGGCGACGAACTCCTCCGCCGTCGAGGCGACCTTCACCGCCTCCAGCTCGCCGTAGTGGCGAACCACGTCGACAATCGGCGTCGAGACCACGGGCCGGCCGCCCGCCAGGTACTCCGGCGTCTTCGTAGGGCTGATGAAGCGGGTGCTCTCGTTGATGGAGAAGGGCATCAGCGCCACGTTCCAGCCAGCCAGATAGCGCGGCAGCTCCTCGTAGGTCTTGCCGCCCAGGTAGTGGATGTTCGGCCGCTGCGGCAGGCTGGAGGGATCGATCTTCACCACCGGGCCGACGATGACCACGCTCCATTCCGGCCGCGCGTCGGCGAGCGCCGCCAGGAGCTCGAGGTCCATCCGCTCGTCGACGACGCCATAGAAGCCCAGGCGCGGCCAGGCGATCGCCGCCTGGTCGGCGGGTTCTTCGCGCAGGGTGCGCGCGCGGGCGAAGTGGCCGCGGTCGACGCTGGAGGGGAAGGGATGGATGTTGGGATGCCGTTCGCGCTTGGCTTCCCAGAGCGAATAGCCGCCGGTGAAGACCACGTCGGCCAGGCTCATCAGCTCGCGCTCGAGACTGGTGAGCTCCGGCGGCGCGAACTTGAAGTTCGCCAGCTCGTCCATGCAGTCATAGACGGTGCAGATCGCCTCAAGGTGCCGCGAGAAGGCCAGCATCATCGGGGTGTAGTACCAGCGGATCAGGTCGCCCTCCTGGCGCGCGACGAGCTCGTCCAGCAGCTGGCGCAGGGTCGCCTCGCGCTCAGCCTCGGGCAGGCTCTGCGGCAGGACGGGGGTTGCGACGTTGACGCCGCTGTCGGCGCAGGTGCGCATGTCCAGGCGCGGCTCGTTCAGGTCGGCCTGGACGATCGGCTCCTCCCAGAAGATGACCTTCCGCCCCTTGGCGAACCGGGTCATCAGGTGTTGCGGGCGCTGGAAGACGAAATCCCATCGAAGGTGAGAGAAGCAGAGGACGGTCTGACGACCTCGGGAACGCGGCCCGGCTTGAGGTTGCAATGGCGCAGCGCTTTCGGCGCGCGCGAACCACTGAGTGTTCAAGGGCGCATTCCTTTTTCTGAAATCGACACACGAAGCCCGCTGAGAAAACACTCAGCAACCCGAAAGGTTCCGCTTCTTCAGCGACTTCGGA
>JAQGIJ010000261.1 GCA_028291285.1 Phenylobacterium sp.
AATCCATGGGCGCCTCGAGCGCGGTTTGCTCGCATATCCGGCAGCGCTTGGGTTCTTAACGCCGCAGGGCGCCTGCCGGGCCTGCCTTCTCCGTCACCACCGCTAGCGTCCCCGAGCCGTTGCGCGACGTCTCGGGGCGACTGCGCACGGCAAAACGCAACAACGAGGGGCGGGCCTCCCCGGGGGTCACGCGGGAGCGAGCGATGAAAATGATCATGGCGATCGTCAAACCCTTCAAGCTGGACGACGTGCGCGAAGCGCTCGTCGCCGCCGGCGTGGAAGGGCTGACGGTCTCGGAGGTCAAGGGTTACGGCCGGCAGAAGGGCCAAACCGAGATCTACCGCGGGGCGGAATACCAAGTGAACTTCCTGCCCAAGGTGCAGCTCGAGGTGGTGGTCGAAGACGCCGCCGTGGCCAAGGCCGTGGAGGCGATCAAGACCGCCGCCGCGACCGGCAAGATCGGCGACGGCAAGATCTTCGTGCTCAACGTCGAGGACGCGGTGCGCATCCGGACCGGCGAAACCGGCGCCGCGGCGCTCTAAGAGGGGACTAGAGGAACTATGAAGCTCATTCGAATGAAAACCCTGGCCGGGCTGATGCTCGCGTTCGGGCTGGTCGGCGCGCCGCTCGCGCCGGCGATGGCCCAGAACGCGACACCGGAGGCCAGCACGGCTGCCGCCCCTGCGGCCGCGGCTCCGGCGGCCGCTGTGGCCGCGCCCGCTCCGGCGGCGGCCCCCGCCGCGCCCAAGATCGACACCGGCGACACCGCCTGGATGCTCACCTCGAGCGTCCTGGTGCTGATGATGACCATCCCAGGCCTGGCGCTGTTCTACGCCGGCATGGTCCGCAAGAAGAACATCCTGGCGACCCTGGCCCAGTCCTTCAGCGCCACGGCGCTGATCACTGTGCTGTGGATGGTGATCGGCTACTCGATCGCCTTCACCGACGGCGGGTCGATGAACAACTGGCTGGGCGGATTCAAGTACGCCATGCTGGCGCCCATGGGATTGAACGCGACGAGCGCGCTCGCGCCGACCATCCCTGAATCCGTCTACATGTTCTTCCAGATGACGTTCGCCATCATCACCCCGGCGCTGATCGCCGGCGCCCTGGCGGACCGCATGAAGTTCTCGGCCTTCCTCGCCTTCATGGGCGCCTGGCTGCTGCTGGTCTACTGCCCGATCGCCCACTGGGTGTGGGGTGGCGGCTGGCTCGGCAAGGCCGGCGCGCTGGACTTCGCCGGCGGCACCGTGGTGCACCTGAACGCCGGCACCGCCGGCCTGGTCGCCGCCCTGATGCTGGGCAAGCGCAAGGGCCTCGGCACCGAGAACATGGCGCCGCACAACCTCGCCTACAGCGTCATCGGCGCCTCGCTCCTGTGGGTGGGCTGGTTCGGCTTCAACGCCGGCTCGGCGGTCACCTCCAACGTAGGGGCCGGCATGGCGGCGGTGGCGACCCAGATCGCCACGGCCGGGGCCACCCTGGCCTGGATGTTCGCCGAATGGATCATCGCCAAGAAGCCCTCGGTGCTGGGCATGGTGTCGGGCGCGGTTGCGGGCCTGGTGGCCATCACCCCGGCGTCCGGCTTCGTGAACCCGACCGACGCCCTGATCATCGGCCTGATCGCCGGCGTGGTCTGCTACACCTCGGCGGTGCACCTGAAGAAGGTCTTCGGCTACGACGACGCGCTCGACTGCTGGGGCGTGCACGGCATCGGCGGCGCCACCGGCGCCATCCTGACCGGCGTCTTCGCCTCGAACGCGATCAACCCCCTGGCCAAGGGCTGGATCCACGACGGCAACGTCGGCCAGATGCTCCTGCAGTTCGAGGACGTCGCGGCGACCTTCATCTACTGCGGCGTGGTCACCTTCGTGATCCTGCTGGTGATCAAGTACACGATCGGCCTGCGCGTCAGCGAAGAGGTCGAAGTGGAAGGTCTCGACATCAACCTGCACGGCGAAGTCGTCCAGGCCTGAGGTCAGGCTTCATTGAGCTTCGGAACGGGGGTCCTTCGGGGCCCCCGTTTTCGTTTGCGGACGGGGGGGGGCAAACGCCCCCTCCGTCTCGGCGCTGGGGTTTACAGCTCGTCCGGCCAGGGGCCGCCCAGGCGGCAGCGGCGCACCCACCAGTCGGGCGCCATGGCCTCGATCCGCTCGGCGAGGCCCTCGGCCTCGATGTCGCTGGCGCAGAGCGCAAAGCAGGTGCCGCCCGAGCCCGACACCCGCGCCAGCAGGGTCTCGCGCTCGTCGGCCAGGGTCTCCAGCACCACGCCCACCTGCGGGGCGACGGCGACGGCGGGGGCTTCCAGGTCGTTGCGGTGCGCGGCCAGCCAGCTCGCCAGCTCCGCGGCGTCCTCGAAGGCCTCGGGCATCGGCGGCAGCGTCACGTCGCCGAAGCGTCCGGAGGCGTCGAGCCGGCGATAGACCTCGGCGGTCGAGACCGGCACGCCCGGATTGACCAGCACGGCGTCGAGCACGGGCAGGCCCGGCGCGGGCGACAGCCGCTCCCCTCGCCCTTCGGCGATCACCGGCCGGCCCCAGAGGCAGGCCGCGCCGTCCGCGCCGAGTCCGGCGGCGACGGCTTCGAGGGCGGCGTCGTCGAGCCGCAGGCCCGGCTCCTCGCGCAGCAGCCGCAGCGCCGCGCCGGCGTCGCTGGAGCCGCCGCCCAGGCCGGCGGCCACCGGCAGCCGCTTCTCCAGCGTCAGGCCCGCCGGCGCCACGGGCCCCTTGGCCTTGGCCAGCAGCGCATGCGCCGCGCGCAGCACGAGGTTGTCCGGCCCGGCGGGCGCGCCGCCGGCGAACGGCCCACGCACGCGCAGGTCCAGGGCTGCGGCGTCCTGCGCCGTCAGCCGGTCGCCGACGTCGGCGAAGACCATCAGGCTGCAGACCGGGTGATAGCCGTCCGCGCCCGGCGCGCCGACGTGCAGGAACAGGTTGACCTTGGCGGGCGCGAAGGCCTGGCGCGCCACCGCCCTTACTGCCCGGCGACCTTCTGTGGCCCCAGGTCCGGGCCCAGCGGCGAGGCGAGCTTGGCCTCGGCCGCCGCGCGCCCCTTGGCGTCGGGATTGAGCGTCAGCACGCGGCGCCACTGGAACACGGCCTCCTCGCGCCGGCCCGCCTTCCAGTAGGCGTCGCCGAGGTGGTCGTTGACCTCCGGGTCGCCGGCGTCGAGCTCGACCGCCGCCTCCAGCTTCTCGACCGCCTGCTTGTAGTCGCCGAGCCTGTAGTAGGCCCACCCCAGGCTGTCGACCATGGCCCCGGAGCGCGGGTCGGCGTCCACGGCCTTCTGCACCATGGCCATGGCCTCCTTCAGCCGCACGCCGCGGTCGATCCAGGAATAGCCGAGGTAGTTCAGCAGCTCCGGCTCGTCGGGACGCAGCTTCAGCGCGCTCTGCAGGTCCGTCTCGGCCTCGCTCCACCGGCCGAGCTTCTCGTAGGAGACCGCGCGGCCGAAGTAGAGCCGCCAGTCGGCGGCCGGCGTCTGCTTGATCAGCTGGCTGAGCAGCTCGGCGGATTCCTGGTAGCGGTCGTTGGCCCGCAGGAGGTCCGACAGCGTCAGCCGCGCGTCGGGGTCGCCCGAGGCCGCCGCGGCGCGGGCG
>JAQGIJ010000286.1 GCA_028291285.1 Phenylobacterium sp.
CGCCCGCGACCAGCCATAGGCCTTGGCGAGCGGGGTGATGAACAGGCCGAGGGAGTAGAAGTGGATCGTGGTCAGGCCCATGCCGACGGCGCAGGCGACGACCACCGGCCAGCCGGCCTTCCACTCCCCGCCCACGCTCCGGTCGGATGTCGGACCCATGTCCCTACCCCAATGGCGCTGGCGCCCATCGCGGAGCTTGGCGAAGCTCGCTTTTCGTTGTGAGCCGGCAGCTTATGAGGCCCGGCGTCGCTCCGCAAACCGACACCAACCGACAGAGTTGGCGTTGGTCCGGCCGACGGGACCGCGAGCGGGGCGCGTCGAACGCATCCCGGCCGCAGCCCCCTTCAGGCCCGAAAGGTCAGAAGTTGACCGTGGCGGTGACGCCGAAGGTCCGCGGCTGGGTCGGCGCGCCGAACGCGAACGTCGAGCCGACAGGCGTATAGCCGAGGATCTCGACATCGTTGTTCAGGTTATGCCCCCAGACGCTGACCGTGTAGCGGCCGTTGTTCGGCGTGAACCCGAAGGTCGCATCGACCACCGTCATCGACGGCCGGAAGCTGAACGGACGGTTGGCGAGGTCCGTTTCGACGTCGCTCCGATAGTTCACGCTCCCCGTCAACGCCAGGCGGCCAAACTCCAGCGGGAACTCCTTCGTGAAGCCCGCGGTGATGTCCCACCTGGGCGCGCGAAGCGGTCGGTTCGAGGAGTAGTCTTGGGGCACCAGGAACTGCGTCGTTCCATTGGCCAGGACAACCGGCACGACGGGGCCGCAGACCTGGTGGGTCGTGTCGATCGCCGGCGTCGGGGTCGCCTCGGCGCCGTTGAAGTCGAAACAATACCGCGTGTAGGCGGCGTGGTCCCAACCGATGTTGGTGAACAGCGTCAGCCCCTCCATCGGCCGCGCCGCGATCTCGGCCTCGACACCGTAGCTCGTCACGTCGGCGTTGTTGGTCACCACCGTCGTGACCCCGGACGAGGCCGTTGGCGAAGCGACGACCTGCGAGCGTTGCAGGTCCTTGTACTTCGCATAGAAGGCCTGGACGTTGACGCGGAGCTTGTGGTCGAAGAACTCGCTCTTCACGCCGCCTTCGAAGTTGTCGACCGTCTCGGGACCGTAGGGCGTCTGGAACGCCGTCCGGTCCGCCGAGTTGGCGTTGAAGCCGCCCGACTTGAAGGCGCGCTGCCAGAAGGCGAACAGGAAGATGTCGGACGTAAGCTTGTAGTTCACGCCTACCCGCGGCGACCAACTGTCATTCTTGAGCGGCGAAACTGTGAAGACCTGCCCGGGCGTGGTCGGCAGCGCGTGTGACGCGGGATCCAACAGGGTTGAAAGACCTGTCGTTCCGAGCTCCGTGTTGGATCCGTAGTATCCGAACTTCTTCTCATAGGAGTAGCGGACCCCGAGCACGACGCCGAGTTGCGGGGTAACATGGTATTCGCCCTGGATGTAGGCCGCGTAGGCGGTCCGTTTCCCGCCGTTGTTGATGTAGGAGATGACGTAGAACGGATAGAGGCAACCTGTCCGAGCCGCCAGCGCGAGCGAAGCGTTGCAGGTCGCGGTGGTGCCGCCCGGAGCCAGACGCAGGTAATTCGCCTGGTTGAATTGATCCGGGAAGTTCGCGTTGTTGTTGGTGAACGACAGCTGGGTCGTCTTGTATTGATCGTGGAAGGCGAAGAGCCCGGCGACGATGTCGAGCGGGAAGTTGAACTTCGAGACGAACTGCAACTCCGCCGAGTCGCCCTTGTAGTTTTCCCAGCGACCGGACGAGAAGATGTTCGCCACCGATCCGTCGGTGTCGGCCCACACGTCGGACTTGGTGGTCTGGTGGTTGCCGAGGAAGCGGAGCCGGCCGAAGCCGGTGTCATAGCTCGCGTCCAGGGTGAACGTGTCCTGGTCGAACTTCATCGGCTTGTCGCCGAGGCTGTAGCCGGTCGTGTACGGGTCGGTGCCGTCGGACGGGATGCCGAGCCGCTTGTCGCCGAACGGATTGTGCTGGTAGCCGCCGAAGCCGACGATCGATGAAGGGGTGAAGCCGGTCGGGGAAGCGGCGTTGGGCACGATCGGCAGGGACGCGATCGGCGCCGCCTGGTCATCCTCGCGCAGGAACTCGCCGATGAACTGGATGTCCCAGCGCTCGTTCGGCGTGTAGCGAAGCGACGGCCGAATGACGAAGGATTTTTCCGCGCCCACGGTCCGCCCGGCGAGGGGGGAATCGACCACCCCTCGGATCAGGCCGTTGTTCTTCCAAAGCCCATCGAGATTGTGCGAGCGCATCGCGATGCGCGCGGCGAGCACGTCGTGGACGATGGGCACGTTGCCGATCAGGTCGAAGTCCCGCAGGCCCTTGTTGCCGATCGTCGCGACGCCGGTTCCTTCGAGGTTGGTCATGTTCGGGCGATTGGTCACGACCGAGATCGCGCCCGCATAGGCGTTGCGTCCGTAAAGCGTTCCCTGCGGACCCCGCAGCACTTCGATCGAGGAAACGTCGAGCGCCTGGCTGAGCGCGGTGGCGTTACGCGCCTGGTAGATCCCGTTGACGTAAACGGCCACGTCAGGATCGGTGAAGCTCTCGATGCCGGAGTAGCCGATGCCGCGCATGGACAACGAGGCCGCGCCAGGAAACAGGCCTACCCGTTCGATGACCGCATTCGGGGCTAGGCGGTTGAGGGATTCGATCGTCTGGATGCCGTTCCGCCGCAGCTGTTCGCCGCCGACGGCGACGACGGAGAGCGGGACGTTCTGCAGGTTCTCGGTGCGGCGCTGCGCCGTCACCACGACCTCTTCCAGCTGGGCGCCGCCGCCTCCTGAGGGCGCCGGCGGGGGCGGCGCCGTCTGCGCATGCGCAACCGGGGCGATGAGTACCGCAAGGACGCTGAAGGCGGTGGTGCTCAGCATGCGGGCGAGCGCGCCAGACATATCATTCCCCCCTGTTTTTCGTGCTCTGTCGCACTTGTTGCGAGGGGCCATCGGCACGCCTCGCATTAACGAACAGGACTCTACGAGAAACGCAACGGAAGTCCAGGCTGAAAGTGCGCCTGAGTGCAACATTCGGCAGGTGTACACTTATTGCAACAGTCGCCCGCGCGGCGCCGCGTCTTTGGTCGATC
>JAQGIJ010000324.1 GCA_028291285.1 Phenylobacterium sp.
GAGGGGACCGCACGCCAGGCGTCGTTGGGCGGGGTGAGGAACAGCAGCTTCTCGGCGGCGCGCCGGCGCACCAGGGCGTCGATGACGATGCGCTCGCCCTCGAACTCGGCCTTGCGCCAGAGCTCCAGCGCGAACGCGGCCTGGGTGAAGGCGCCTTCGTTGACCCGCTTCAGCACATCGGAGCCGCGGAAGGCGTCCGGCCCGACCGAGAAGGCGAAGGCGCAGAGCGCGTCGAACTGGTTCTGGGTCAGCGGCGCGTAGGTGAGCTCGTCGACCGAATGGGCCACGCCGATCAGGTCGTAGAGCAGCAGCGCCTCGGCGTCGGCCTCGGAGACCTCCGCACCCTCGCGGGCGGTCAGGGTATGGCCATAGCCGATCGTCCAGCGCCCATCGGGCAGCCGGGCGGCCTTGCGGCGATACCCCTCGAACCGCTCGATCAGCTCGATCGCGGCGCGGGAGACCTGGAGGCGCGGCGTCATGCCTGTCGCGAATTCCCGTTTTGACACAGACGCGCAAAGCGTCCAGGCCGGCGACGCAAGATGCGCGCCGGTCCACCCGACAGACTTACAACAGGACCACGGCGGCGATGCCTAGCAAGGCGAGAAAACCGAAGAAGTCGGTCATGAAGGTGACCACGACCGAGGAGGAGACCGCCGGGTCGCGCCCCCACCGCTCCAGCACGATGGGGGCCAGGATGCCGCCGACGGACGCGACGAAGAAGTTGGCCAGCACGGCAAGCGCCACGACGCCCGCCAGCTTGATGTCGTGCCACCAGAACCAGGCGCCGAGCCCCAGGAGACTGCCCATGGCCGCGCCGTTGAATAGGCCGACGGCGAGCTCGCGCATGATCACGCGGAAGGCGTTGGCGGTGTTGAGCTCACGGCTGGCGATGGCGCGCACCGCCACGGTGAGCGCCTGGGTCCCGGCGTTGCCGCCCAGCGAGGAGACCAGCGGCATCAGCACCGCCAGCGCCGTCAGCTTGGCGATCTCGTTCTGGTAGGCGCCCACGACGGTCGCCGCCAGGCCCTCGGTGAACAGGTTGATCACCAGCCAGGGCAGGCGCGAGCGGACGATCCCCACCACGCCCGCGTCGCGGCCGGCGTCGGAGACCCCGGCCAGGGCCAGGATGTCCTCCTCGGTCTCCTCCTGGATGACGCCGACGATGTCGTCGACGGTGATCTGGCCGACCAGCCGCCCGCCCGGCTCCACCACCGGCGCGGAGATCAGGTGGTACTTGTTGAAGATGTAGGCGACCTCTTCCTGGTCCATGTCGACCGGGATCTCGGTGACCGGCTCCATGATCTGGGCCAGCGGCAGGTCGCTGCGGGAGCGCAGCAGGTGGCTGACCGGCGCCGCGCCCACCGGCTTGTAGGCCGGGTCCACCACATAGACGTCGAAGAACAGCTCCGGCAGATCCTCGCTCTCGCGCCGCAGGTGGTCGATGGTCTGGCCGACGGTCCAGAACTGCGGCGCGGCCACCACCTCGCGCTGCATCAGCCGCCCGGCGGTCTCGTCCTCGTAGGCCAGGGTGTTCTCAATGGCCGCCCGCTCCATGTCGGGCATGGCGGCCAGCACCTGGGCGCGCTTGTCGGCCTCCAGGTCGTCGACGACGTCGGCGGCGTCGTCGGATTCCATCTCCCCCAGCGCCTTGGCGAGCGTCGCCGAGGGCACGTGTTCGAGAATCTCCTCGCGGATCTCCGTGTCGAGCTCGGAGAGGATCTCGGCCAGCGCCTCCGGATCGAGGTGCGGCACGAGCTCCTCGCGGTCCTCCGCCGAGAGGAAGCCCATCAGGTCGGCGATGTCGGCCGGGTGCAGGGCGCCCAGCAGCTCGCGCAGCCGCTCGGCGTCGCCGCGGTCTAACGCATCGGCGACGAGCGGCACGAATTCGGGATTTAGCGAGTAGTCCTCGCCGAGCGCGAGGTCTTCAAGGTCCTCGTTCGATTCCGGGTTTTCCGTCTTCGCCAGGTCCATGAGGTCGTCCGAATCGCGGCTCATGCGGACCTCCTCTGGCTCTGGACGGACGGTTGCTTCCTACCCGGGCTGAAAACCTTGGTTCACTGGTGCGGTCGAGAAGACTCGAACTTCCACGGGTTGCCCCACAGCGACCTCAACGCTGCGCGTCTACCAATTCCGCCACGACCGCTCGTGGTGAGGCGCGGGGGTTAGCAAACGCGCGCGGGTTTGTGAAGTCCGCCGCTCAGTTGGCCCCGGCGATGTAGTCGTAGACGTTCGCCTCACGGGTGACGGCGATGGAAATGCGGTCCTCGTTGATCTGGATCTCGCCCCGGGCGATCGGGTGGTTGTTGGCGAGGATCCAGACCTCATCGTGGACATTGGCGTCCAGCGGGATCACCGCGCCGCGGCCCATCCTGAGCAGTTGCGCCATGGGTATGGTCGCGCGGCCGAGCACGATCTGGATCTCCACGTTGATCGCCTTCACCTGGCTCACGCCACGCCCCCACGAGAGAATCACGCAACTCCGGCTTTGCCCGACGCAGGCCGGACGCCCATCTTGGGGCGGCATGCTTGACCACCTGTTAAATCCTGCCCCCGCGACGCCGTTGTTCGGGCGCGACGACGGCGCGCCGGCGGGCTGGGCGCTCGCCCAGGGCCTGGTTCCCTACCCCGAGGCGGTCGCCGCCATGGAGGCGCGCGCCACGGCCATCGCCGAGGGCCGGGCCGGCGAGCTGGTCTGGCTGCTCGAGCACCCGCCGCTCTACACCGCCGGCGTCTCGGCCAAGGCGCGCGACCTCTTGCAGGCCGACCGCTTCCCGGTGTTTCGCACCAGCCGCGGGGGACAGTTCACCTATCATGGGCCCGGCCAGCGGGTGGCCTATCTGATGCTGGACCTGAACCGCCGCGGCCGCGACGTGCACGCCTTCGTGGCCGCGCTGGAGGCCTGGATCATCGGCGCGCTCGCCCGCTTCAACGTCGAGGGCCAGCTGCGCTCGGGCCGGGTCGGCGTCTGGGTGGAGCGCCGCACGCCGGGCGCCCCCACGCGCGAAGACAAGATCGCCGCGATCGGCGTGAAGCTGCGCCGCTGGGTGTCGTTCCACGGGATCTCGCTCAACGTGGAGCCGGACCTGGCCCACTTCTCCGGCATCGTCCCCTGCGGCCAGGCCGAGCATGGCGTGACGAGCCTGGTGGACCTGGGGCTGCCGGCGACGATGGCCGAGGCCGACGCGGCGCTGAAGGCGAGCTTCGTCGAGGTGTTCGGGCCGGTGGAGGATGCGGCGGCGCCGCCGCCCGTATGATCGGGACAGAAGAGCGGGCGTGGGGTTTCGGACAGGCGCGCGCGGGCCTAAATTACCACCATGACCCAGCTCTCCCCCTCCGGCTTCGACCTCACGCCGCCCTCGCCTGAGGAGCGGAAGAAACTGGAGGCGACGCTTACGCCCGCGGAGGCCGAGGTGCTGCTGCGGCACGGGACCGAGGCGCCGTTCTGCGGCGGGCTGCTCGATCAGAAGGACGACGGCGTCTACTGCTGCCGGCTGTGCGGCCTGCCGCTGTTCCGCCACCAGACCAAGTTCGAGAGCGGCACCGGCTGGCCCTCGTTCTGGGCGCCGTTCGACGAGGCGCACGTGAAGGCGGTGCGCGACACCGCCTACGGCATGGTCCGCATCGAGACCCGCTGCGCGCGCTGCGACAGCCACCAGGGCCATGTCTTCCCGGACGGGCCGGCGCCGACGCGGCTGCGCTACTGCATCAACTCGGTCTCGCTTCAGTTCGTCGCGTCGGGCGCGGCCTTGCCCGACCCGCTGTCACGCGGCGAGACGTTGTCCGAGGTCTCCTCCTCCGGCTCGACGGCGATGGCGCCCTCCGGCAGGGGGTGATTTTCCTCCGTGGCGAGGATCCGGTGCAGGGTCTGGAACAGGAAGGCCGTCGACCAGCCCACCAGCAGCATGCCCGAGAGCGCCTCGAGCGCGGTGGTGAGGCGCCACGCCTCCGGCACGCGGATCCCCGCCCACCCGGCGGTGGAATAGGACCCCGCCGACAGATAGAGCGCCTCGTCCCAGGAGCGCGTCGCCCCGACCAGCTGATACACAACCGCATAGGCGGTGACCTCGAGCCCGTGCAGGAAGAACAGCCACGTGCCCATGGTCAGCGGCACGAGCAGGCGATCGAGGGTCACCCAGGGGGTGCGGAAGTGCTCGATGTGCACCCGGATCAGCCGCACCAGGGTGAACAGGCCGATCACGTGCGTGACCACCATCAACCCGATCATGCCGAAGGAGATCAACAGTTCTTCGGGCAGGCCGTGCATCGAGCTTGAGCGTTCCGCGGCGGGCG